>JAZNVK010000234.1:0-54530 GCA_045592805.1 Faecousia sp. | reverse complement strand
TGGAAGGCTGGCATCTGGCGGTACAATGCGCCAAAATGTGGGGCAAAAGAAACATAGGATGATTTATTAACATAGAAACTGAGGCTTGGATATTTAACCGCAACCTGAAATTCAGGTTGCGGTTGGTTTATTCTCCGGTATAGTAAGCCACATCATCTTTCTCCAGGAAGATGCGGTTAATTTCCTTGCCCCAAATTCCGATTTTCCCGGAATCCGGATAGAGGGCAATATCGATCTCGTGGACAACATCGAAATCGAGATAGATCAGAGGCTCTGTGGACGAGGTGTTTGTGATCTTGTGAGCGCCGTCAGGGCCTGTTGGAAAAAATAGGAAATCCCCTGCTTTTACCTTTCTTTCTCCCTCTGTAGTTCGAAGCAAGCCCTCTCCGCTGAGAATATAGAATGTCTCTTCGTTTTTCTCGTGGTAATGATAGGGATAGGGCGATTTTCCGGGAGGAATCTCATAGACGCTGACAACGGTGTTTTTGGCGCTACCATAGGGAATTACTTTTTTACGGAAATATTCATATTCGGGATGCTCGCATTTGTGGCTGATGGGTAGCTCGTCCGAATGAAACTGCTGCATGTGGTGTTCCGCCTTTCCTGTATGATATGCCTATTATAACGTACAATGGCGAAAAAATCTATATTGATTTGCCCCCTCTGACGATGGTCAGAGGGGGCGCTGTTATACATCAGGAATGGCTTGCGTCGTAGAAACGAACCATAATGGCTGCTGCCTGTGCTCTGGTGGCATTGCCGTAGGGGTAGAGATAAACCTTGCCGTTTTCCTTGGTGCCGGTAATCAGACCAACGGATACGGCCCAGCGCATGGCATCCAGCGCATAGGGGCTGACATTGGCGCTATCGGGGAAATAGGCGATGGATTCCTTGGAGGATGTGTCGTAGCCCTTGTAGTTGGCATAGCGGTAAAGGAAGGTAACCAGCTGTTCACGGGTCACAGGTGCGTCGGGCCCGAAGGTATCTGCTGTAAGGCCGTTGACGATCTTGTTCTGAGAGCCCCAGATCACAGCGTCATCATACCAGGAATTGGCCAAAACGTCCGTAAATGTACATGCACCGTTTACGTCGGGAGAGCCGTCCATGCGGTAGAGAATGACAATTACCATGGCACGGGTCAGCTTGCTGTCGGGCTCAAAGGTATTGGCGCTCATGCCCTTGAAGAATCCCAGTTTAACGGAACGATAGACAGAATCGTAATACCAGGCGTTTTCAGGGACGTCGGTGAAGCTGGGCTTTGCGATCTTTTCATACACGGCTGTGTAAGTAACATCAGCAGTGACGGGAGCAATCTCAGGATCCCAGCCTGCAAATACGTAGTAATAAGCTGCATCGTCTGCCTTGTCCGTAGAGCCCTTGTAGGAGGGAATCATTCCCTCTTCGTAGGTTTCTTCCGTGATGGTTCCGTCAACATTCCAGGTAATGGTGTAGACCTTGCCGATCTCCTTGGATTCATAGACTGCGGTATAGGTCACGTCGGAGGAAGCCTCTGCAATGACGGGATCCCAACCGGCAAAGGTATAATGGTAGTTTTCGTCGGAAGCCTTGTCGGTGCTGCCGTCATAAACGGGCATCTCTCCAAGGTGGTAGATCTCATTGCTGACTTTTCCGTCAACATTCCAGGTGATCACGTAGCTTTCGGGGCTTGCGGTAATGTTGGAGAAGCATGCGCTGCCGCCTTTGTCGATGACACCCAGGTGCAGGTTCAGGTTGGAGGGGTTCTGAGGCGCAACGCTGAATTCCATGGGCTGCGCATTGCCCTTGCCGTCATAACGGATCAGCAGATCGCCGCCATTTCGCCGTGCAATGGTAACGTGAACGGTCTGGTCCAGACAATCCAACCAGGAGTCGGTATCCTTGATATAGATTTGGTTACCGTTGCCGCCTTCGGTATTCAACTCAAGGCGAATACCCATGAGCTCGATTTCCACCCGGCGATTGAGAATCTGCACATCCATACCGACGGTGAAGTTCTCTGCATCCTCGAAGAGTTCCTTCCACATACGCTTGCTGTTGTCGCCGTCGTAGGTCACAGTGAAGCTGTTGCCTTCCTCGTCCATAGTCCAACCGGTAAAATTGCCGTTGTCGGACTCCCAACCGTAATCGGCCGGTGTACCTGTGGACTCTACGGGAGGATCTTCAGGCTCTATGATCTCTGCATTGGGATCGATGTTGCTGAAGCTTGCGCTGCCAGCCTGATCGATGACACCCATAAAGAAGTTCAGATTGCTTGCATCTGCAACTGCTGCGGTGTAGCGGACGGCTTCTAAATTATCCTTGCCTGTAATGACAATATTCAATTCGCCGCCGTCCTGACGGTAGATAAGGACATGAGCGGTCTGGTTAGCGGCATTGATCCAGGAATCCAGCTCTTTGATGTAAATCTGGTTTCCGTCACCGCCTTCGCAGTTCAGCTCCAGCTTATAGCCCAGGATCTCAATCTCTGTACGCTTACTGAGAATCTGTACATCTGCTCCGATGGCAAAATTATCAGTATCCGCAATCAGCTCTTTCCAGATGCGCTTGCTGTTTTCGCCGTCATAGGTAACGGTGAAAACTGTGCCATCTTCATTGACCGTCCAGCCGACATAGTTGTCATTATCGGTTTCCCAGCCGAAATCAGCGGGGGTAATGACATCAACAGGAGGCTCTTCCTCTTCGGGAATCTCCGCATTGGGATTGATGTTGCTGTAAGCGGCACTTCCCTCCGTATCGATGACACCCAGGAAGAGATTCAGATTGTTCTCATCTGCGGCAGAGACAGTAAAGGAAGTGGGCTCCGTATCGCCGGTGTAGACGACATTCAGGTCTCCGCCATCCTTCCTGTAGATCAGAACATCCACAGCTTGTTCTGCGGCATCCATCCAGGAATCGATATCTTTGATATAAACCTGATTGCCGTTACCGCCTTCGCAGTTCAGCTCCAGTTTTGTTCCAAGAATCTCGATTTCTGCACGCTTGTTGAGGACTTGTGCCGTGAAAGAAATTGCAAAGTTATCACTGTCGGTAATCAGTTCTTTCCAGATGCGCTTGCTGTTGATACCGTCGTAAGTTACGGTAAAGGTAGTACCCTCTTCATCACAGGTCCAGCCGGTGAAATTGTCATCATCAGAGAGCCAACCGAAATCGGCAGGCGTCTTGTCGGAAACGGGAGGATCAACAGGGGTATCGGGATCATCGGGAATATCGATCACGGGCAGAATGTTATAAAATACAGCGCTGCCTCCGTTGTCAATGACACCCAGATGAACGTTGAGATTGGAGTCATCATAAATCTTCCTGGTAAAGGTAACAGCAGTAGAATTACCTGCGCCCACATATTTGACGTTCAGGTCGCCGCCGTTCTCACGGGTCAAAGTAACGGAAGCTCTCTGACCTGCCGCATTCATCCAGGCGTCCTTGTCCTTGATATACAGCTGATTGCCGTTGCCACCGGAGGCATTCAGCTCCAGCTTGACACCCATGACTTCGATCTCGATGCGCTGCTTTAAGACAATGGTATCGAAGCTGACAGTAAAGTTATCCGCATCTGTAATCAGTTCCTTCCAGATACGCTTACTGTTGACACCGTCATAGGTTACGGTGTAGGTCGTGCCGTTTTCATCCACGGTCCAGCCGGTATAGTTGTCATTATCGGTTTCCCAGCCGAAGTCTGCGGGACTCTTGTCGGAGGCAGGAGGCAAAACGGGATCTTCTGGGGTGTCGGGGTTATCAGGCTGACCGGGCTCAATAGCAGCACCGTCCAGCATGATATTAGAGAAAGTAGCGCTGCCACCGCTATCGATAACACCAAAAAACACATTCTTATTGCCACTGTCTCTTGCGCTCTTTGTGAAGGAAACAGGTGTAGCGTTGCCATTTCCGGTATAGCGAACGTTCAAAGCCCCTCCGGAAGTACGGGAAAAGCTAACACTCACCTTCTGCTCTGCTGCATCCAGCCAACTGTCGGTATCCTTGACATAGACCTGATTGCCGTTACCGCCCTCGGTATTCAGCTCCAGCTTCAATCCGAGAATTTCCAGCTCAATGCGCTTATTATGGATCTGCACGTCAAAGGAAAGAGTGAAATTCTGGGGATCTGAGAGAAGTTCTTTCCATATTCGCTTGCTGTTGGAACCGTTGTAGGAAACGGTGTAGGTCGAACCGGTCTCGTCAACGGTCCAGCCGTCAAAATTGTTACCGTCGGTGTTCCAGCCGAAGTCACCGGGGGTCAGGTCGGCCGCAGATGCCAGCACCGGGAAAAGGGAGATGAGCATCGTCAAAGCCAGAAGTAAGCTGAGGATACGTTTCATGTGAGTACCTCCTTAGAATAATTAAGATCGACATTATATCATGGTGTAATGTGCTTAGTAAACATAGCTCTTTCCGTCTTGGAAAATTGCGTTTACAAAGTTAAGCTTGCGGACGGGTTTGTGGCGGATCAGGGAGAGAAGCGCTTTGACAGCCTCTTCTCCCATCTCGTATTCATTCTGTTTCATGTGAGCGAAAAAGCCGGGAGCCGGGATGACGTCATGCATGGCATCAAAGCAGACGATGGCGCAGTCCTGGGGAATGCGCAGCTTAGCTCGCTGTGCAGCAAGATAGACCAACTCAGCGGCTCTGTAGGTGTGGGCAACAACAGCGTGGATATCGGGATTTTGTAAAAAATACTGTTGGATTGCGGCAATGTCATCTTCCCGAGCGGATGATGTTGCCATTCCGGGTAAAACAGAGCGCAGCGTTGTTAATTTGAGGCTTTCATCTATGGTAATTCCTGAAGTAGTCAACGCATTAACATATCCCTTCAATCGATCCCGAACGACGGTGGAATCCGTATTGGAAGAGACAAATCCGATCCTGCGGTGACCGATATGGATCAATCGGCGGCAGAGCTCTTCTGTTGCAGAAATATTATCAGTACAAACCAAAGGCGCATCCAATCCGTCAATTTTACGGTCGGCAAAGACGAGTGGCAAGCGATCTGCTACTTTTTTCAGCTCCGGGCTGACATTTTTGGATCCATAAAGGGGGACGAAGATGAGCCCTGCGATATTAGCATCCAAAAGGCGGAGTAAAACCGTATTTTCCTGCTGATGGCTGTAGTAGCAGGTTTGCAGAATCACACTGTATCCCTCTTTTTCTGCATGCATGATAATGCTTTTGATAAACTCTTCACCGAAAAAAGGACCGAAATCGTTGATTGCCACGGCAATGACACCGGAGCTTTTCAATTTTTTCGTCACGATGGAGCCTTTACCCTGAAGACGAAGAATGCTTCCCTTCTCCACAAGAAGCTGTAATGCATGACGAACGGTAATTCTACTAACCTGATACTGCTCAGACAGTTCAAATTCCGTTGGTAATTGCTGCCCGTCTTTCCAAAAACCGTTACGGATCTTTTTCTCAAGATCCTGATAGATCATCTGATAGGCAGGTAGCTTTTTCATTGTGATACTTTCTTGCGCAGCAGGACTGTTTTGATCTCGAAAGGCTCGAAGTGAAGGTCAAGATTCCCGTCGCAATAGCAAAGAGGAGTAAGATTTTCCTCCATCAGATCAGCTTCAAAGGCTTCGTATCCTTCCAGATTCAGCGTAATAACTGCATTTGTAGCCTTATTTGCACATTCAAAGGCACGCAGGACGATGTCGTCACCGTCTTCCGACTGCTTAACTGTTTCAATGATTATATTTTTGTTGTCAACCTGAAGTAAGCTGTACTCCGCAGGAAGATTGCCGCCGGAGGTAACGACTCTGGTATAGAGGGGGTAATTGAAGCTGTATGCATCGCAATTCACCTGCGGAAGATCCACAGCACCGGAATGGGGCAGCAGGCGCAGAGCAAATTTGTGATGACACTTATCCTGCTCAGGATCGGGATAAGTGGAGCTCCTGAGAACACTGAGGCGAATGTGGTCACGGTTAACATCATAGCCGTATTTGCAATCGTTCAAAAGGCTGAGACCAAAGCCGTTATCGCTAAGGTCTACCCACTTATGGGCACAGACCTCGAAGCGTGCATGATCCCAAAGCGTATTTTTATGAATGGGGCGCTCTACGGAGCCAAACTGGATATCAAAGCTCGCCTTTGTGGTATTTACTTTGACGGGGAAATCCATCTTGACCAGGACATTGCTTTCCTTCCAATCGATCTCACAGCGAATATCCAGGCCGGGACGATCATGATAGAGAATATAATCCACCACAAATTTGGAGCTGCGGAAGGGGCGTTCCACACGAACCACCTTGCGGAGGGCAGAATTTTCAACAATGTAGGCAGCGCTTACTTCGTCGATAAACCAGCTCTACTCATCGTAATAGACCATGAGATTCCAGGCATCGTCCACAGCAGGCTTGTCTTCAAAAGCGATCAGGCGGCCTGCAAGACTTCCCTGCCCCATTAAGTCACGGTTTTCCTGCTTACAGAAATAGCGGGAAATATTCATGTTGCTGTCAAACTCAATTCTGCAATACTCGTTCTCCAGTACGTTCATATCCGCTGAAGGCGCTTCAGTAAGCTGATTTACGCTTATAACCTGATAGCAGCGGTATCCATTGGCAGGTACATCTTCTGCAATAAAGTGCCACAGGCCGTCCTCACCCTTAGTCGCAGGAAGGAGTTTATCCTCACAGCGAAGAGCGATACCGACCTCGGTTTCCCAGGAGAAGCTGGCAGGAGCAGAGCGACAGAAGGAAAGGGTGTTGAATACCACAATACCGTCTGCCTGAATCTCAGATGCAAGTGTATCCAGAGCGTCATTGATGGCCTTTTCCGTGGTCTCCTGTATGAATGCGTGATGCTCGTATGCGTCTTTATAGACAGGGCCGATGGAGGAACCGGGAATTACGTCGTGGAACTGGTTCAGCAGCAGCTTTTTCCAGCTGGCATCCAGCGATTCTTTGGGATACGGCAGATCTCTGAGCAGATTCGCAATGACGCTGAGAGTTTCCGCATCGTGGCTGCGGATTTCGTTTTTACGGTTGCGAAGCTTGATTCCTGCCTGCGAGGTGTAGGTGCCTCTGTGATATTCAAAATAGAGCTCGCCGTCCCAGCATGGAATGCGCTTCTTCCCTTCCAGATCCTTCTCCAGACGGTGATAGTATTCCTGCACACCGGAGAATTTCAGCTTAGGCATACCGGGGAGCCCCCTGGCCAGTCGTCGGCCGTTTTCAATCATCAGCTGGCTGGTTCCGCCGCCACCGTCACCATGACCGAAGGAGGCGAGAATTTCACGGTTCAGATCCTTTTGCTGATAGCGCTGCCAGGCACCGAGAACGCTGGAAGGATTCAATTGGCCGTTATAGGTGGTCATCCAATCCTTCTCTTCCTGCACTTTTTCACGGGTGGCGATAAAGTGAGAAAGAACAGAAGAGCCGTCGATACCACGCCAGTGGAAGGTATCATAGGGAACTTTATTGAACTCGTTCCAGGAGATTTTTGTGGTCATAAAATAGGGTACGCCGCTCTTTTTCAGAATCTGGGGCAGAGCTGCGCTGTAGCCGAATACGTCCGGCAGCCAGAGAACCTGCGCCTCTTTTCCGAACTCCTGACGGTAGAAGCGCTTTCCATGAAGCACCTGGCGGACGAGGGACTCGCCGGAGGCCAGATTGGTATCCGCCTCAACCCACATTGCACCTTCCACTTCCCAGCGGCCCAGCGCAACCTGTTCTTTGATACGGGCATAGAGCTCCGGATCATCCTCTTTAACAAACTGATACAGCTGGGGCTGAGAACACATAAATATGTATTCCGGGTTCTTTTCCAGAAGCAGTAAAGCGGTGGCAAAGGAGCGGATGGCCTTTTCTCTGGTCTGCTCATAGCGCCAGAGCCACGCTACATCGATATGGGTGCTGCCCACAGCTGCAATGACAGGACGTCTTGCATCGTCCTTGCAGCAGTAAATGTTCTTTTCCGCATAGGCAGAAGCTTCTGCAACAGAGGCAAGAAATTTATCGCCGGATTCGTGCATCTGAAGAAGATTGAAGGCTTCATTCACGTGGTGGATCAGATCCACACGGGCTATGTCGTCCACTTCCATCTCATGAGCGGCATCAAATGCAACCTTCAGGTCATAGTAGAGCGCAAGCACCTTAGGCTCTACGGATGCAAGAATGGGGCGGAAACGAACCGGGCGCTCAAAGTAACAGGTATCGGTATAGCCGCTGATATAAACCTCATAGGTATCCCCTGCCTTGGCGCAGGTGGTGAACTCTACATCACGGTGGTTAGAGTCCATACCGGCGATACAATGGCCGTTCAGATACAGACACATCTGGGGATTTGCCCATTGCCAGTAATCATTATCCCCTGCCTCAACGCTGTACCACAGCACCTTACCATCCAGCTCCTCCGGCACAGTGAACTGATGTCGGAACCAGATGTAGGTATCTTTACCGCCCCAGAAGCTGTTCACGCAGTCAAAGGGATACCAGTTGCCGCTGTGATCATCGGCGGCATATTTACCATCTCTGGCTTCTACACCGTCAAGGGGCTTGCGGTAATAGAAAGCCTTGCCCCAAAGTTCGCCAAGTAGTACCCGGAGGCGGGTAGGAAGCATATATCGCTCGCCGTTTTTATCTTTAAAATCGATATCAAAGTGAAACATTTTTTCCCTCCTGGCAAAATTTTGTTTGCTGGATCTAAAAGCCGCGGGGGGGTCGAGACTGCGCTCAGCCCTCCCGGCTTGACATTATTCCTTGACGGCACCCATGACCAGACCTGAAATGAAATACTTCTGCAGAACCGGGTAGATCACGAGAACCGGGATCATGGCTACAACGATCTTGGCAGCATTAAAGTTCAGGCTGGATATTTCAGAGAAGGCTTTGATCTCCTCTGCGGTCATGGTGTTGATCTTGGTACTGATGTCCGCCACAAGAGACTGGATATAGGTCTGCAGGGGGATTTTTTCAGGATTGTTGATCAGGATCATGCCGTTGAAATAGTCGTTCCAGTGACCTACGATGCAGAAAAGTGACAGTGTCGCAATGGACGGGGTAGACAGAGGAACGTAGATACGAAACAGGGTTGTCACGGGAGAAGCACCGTCAATGGCAGCGGATTCTGCCAGAGAAGAGGGCAGCCCCTTGAAGAAGTTCATCATGATGATTGTGTTGCCGATGTTTACGGCGCCGGGCAGAACCAGAGCCCAGAACGTATCGATCAAACCAAGAGAACTGATAACGATATACCAGGGAATGGTGCCACCGGAAAAGAGCATGCAGAAAATGATGATGCGCATGTAATGGCCTCGCGCAGGGAAAATGCGGTCGCTTTTACTCAAGGGATAGGCCATCAGCATGGTTAAGAGCATATTGATCGCCGTACCCACAACAACCTTCATTACAGAGGTAAGGAAGGATCGGAAGAACTGCTCGTCTTCCAGAATCTTCTCGTAAGAAGCAAGGGTAAATCCCTTGGGCCAGAAGACAACATCATTGACAAAGCTCTTCGAAGAGAAGGAGATTGCTACTGTATTCAGTATGGGCAGCAAGCAGCACAACGCGGCAAGTAGCAGCACAACGCGCAGAATCCAGTTTACAACTTTGTAGCGCAGGGTATTTTCACCAACCAAAATACTTGCCTCCCCTCTTAGAAAATTCGGTATCCTGCAAACTTATCCGCAAGTTTATAGGATGTGACAATCAAAATGGTGCTGACAACGCTCTTCAGCAGACCCACAGCTGTTGCAAGGCTGTACTGATTATTCAACAGACCTGCACGGTAGACCCAGGTATCGATAATATCGCCGGTCTTATAGACAACGGGAGAATAGAGGTTAAAGACCTGGTCGAAGTTCGCGCTGAGAACACTGCCAAGGCTCAGGGTAAGCATCAGCATGATGATGGGCAGCATACCGGGGATCGTTACATGAACGATCCGCTTGAAGCGGGATGCTCCGTCCAGAGCGGCCGCTTCGTAAAGCTGCGGATCGATGTTTGTGATTGCAGCAAGATAGACGATGGAACTGTAGCCAAAGCCTTTCCAGGTGTCTGTTATGACCAGTATCTTGCGGAACCAGTTATTGTCTGCCAGAAATTGTATAGGGTCTCCGCCAAAGAACTCAATAATGGTGTTGACGATACCTTCCAAAGACAGAAAATTGGTCAGAACGCCGGCCAGGATAACCCAGGACAGGAAGTGTGGCAGATACGTAACGGTCTGAACAAACTTCTTAAATGCTTTACCGGTGACCTCGGAGAGAATGATGGCGAATACCAGAGGAACGATCAAATTCAGAATGATCTTTGACACAGAGATCACCAGGGTATTGACGAAGATCTCTTTGGTGTCCGGAAGCTTGAACATAAACTCAAACCACTGCAGACCGACCCAGTCAGATTCAAATACACCCTTGGCAGGTTTGAAATTCTGGAAGGCGATCACGATACCGAACATAGGCAGGATTGCAAAGACAAACAGGAAAATCATGCCCGGGATCAGCATCGCGTGGTAATACTTTTGATCTTTACGATTTTTCATATGAACTCACCGCTTACTTATCGCGTTCATTCACAATGTCCTGAACCTCTGCAGTAATATCCTCACCGCCCAGAGAGAGCCACTGGTCAACAAAATTATCAAAGTTATCGATGGAATTGGCACCGGTGATGACTTCCAGGAAATACTGATCCTCGATCTTCTCCAGCGTGGTCCAGAACATGGTCATGCCTTCGGTGGAATAGTGATATGCAGCAGGAATCTCTACGCCCTTTTGGATGGCATTGGATGCAATATATCTGGAAGTATACATGATCCAGCCTTCCGTATCATTAGCGGAGGGATTATCAAAGTAGCGCTTAGCGCTCTCGATCATCTGCATATTGTATTCTGTGGTATTGGCGGGGGCGATGCCCATTTCGATGTAGTTTCTCGAGAGCTCACCGATACGGATGACGGCATCGTCATACTCCAGATTGAAATGGCCGGTCATCATGGGAGCGGTCCAGGTGGTACCGGCTTCCAGCAGAGGCTGGCACATTTCATAGCCTTCTGCATCAAAGCCACGCCACATATCAAACTCAACGTTGGCAACCTTGATCACAACTTCGGGATGCTCATAACCCTTGCGGACACAGAGAATACCATTGTCGGTACGGTTGGACAGATAAGTAAACTGGCCGGCATCGTTGACAGGACCTTCCAGAACGAGCCACTCGCCATCAGGACAGTTAATGGGGAAATCAGAAGCAGAGTACGGCAGGTTCCACGGATAGAAGCAGATGCCGCACTTGCCGGTAGCCATCATGCCCATAACATCGGAATAATCACGGGTGGTGAACTGGGGATCAATGATTCCGTCAGCATAGAGCTGTGCCAGGTAGGAAAGACCTTCCTTCGTCTCATCCGTAATGGAGCCGTAGACGACCTTGCCGTTCTCATCATAGATCCACTGCTGCGGATAGGAGCCGAAAGAAGCCATAATGGCATCCAGACCAAAGGAATTGCTGGAAGACCCTAAGGGCGTGCTCTGAACCGCAATGCCGATGGTATTGCCTGCACCGTTACCGCCGGGATCCTTCTCCATAAACTGCTTGGCTACATTGACCAGCTCCTCACGAGTGGTGGGAGCCTCCAGGCCAAGAGCGTCCAGCCAATCCTTACGGATCCACAGGAGGCAATGCTGATAGCCGTTGTAGGTGCTGGGAAGTGCATAAAGCTCACCGTCGGAGATATAGGGCTCAAAGATTTCGCCGCCGAAGCTGGAGTAGCAATCACGCATATACTCACCGGCGCAGCTGCGGAACGCATCGGTCAGGGGCTCCAGCATATCGTTGTCCAGAAGCTCCTGATACGTGAGATAGTTATCAACCCAGAAAACATCGGGAAGATCATCGTTAATCAGACACATATCCAGCTTGGTGGAGTAGTCGGCAGACTGCCACAAAAGCTCCATTTCCACATTCAGGGTCTCCTGAACACGATTGACAATGGGATTATTGAGGACATCCATGCCCTCGGGGAAATTAGCGCCAACATCCAACTGTCGGACAGTGGTGAAGGTTACGGTTTCCGTGTAACGGCCGTAGGGATCGGTTTCGGGATTGGAAGGATCAGCGGTAGAGCGGAGATCGATGGAGGCGCCGATGGTGTCTTCGCCACTGGCATCGACACCGGATGTGGGCTTGGTTTCGGATTCGGAGGGTTCGACTTCGTCATCGCCACCGCAGCCGGTCAAAAGGGTTGCAAGACTTGCAAACATAGCAAGAACGAGGAGTAGTGCAAATAATCTCTTTGTCAGTTTCATTTCATTTTCCTCCTTAACGAACATAGTCATCAATTCCGGCTTCCAGCATAGCTGCTGCAACAACAATAGATACGCTGGTGCCGCTGGTCATGGTTTGCAACGCCACAGAGCCGTTAGAGGCCCAAATAGAGGCAGGACCGTCGGCAGGTCCCTGCCAGGAGCCGCCGTAATAGCCGTCTGCAGTTCTGGCGCGGGTAACAATGGATGTAGCGGTATTCTTCAGGAGTATCTGCATTTCCTCTGTATTGGGGAGACTGAGAACCCAGGATGCGTAGAAGGTAGCGAAGGTACCGTTTGTCCAGGCATCTCTGTCGTTGAGAAGAATGCCATTGATATCATAATTCTTGATAATACCGTCGTTTGTGGCATAAACACGGTCCAGATATTTCTGTTCACCTGTAATGGAATACAGCTTTGCGTGAAGCGCCGCCATACCCATATTGCCGGCCAGGAAGGAGCAGCTGCCTGCTTCAGAGATCCGTCCGCTTGCCTGCCCTGCCGTTGAAATAGAGATGGCATAGATCCCGTCTTCACGGCCAAGGTAGTCGTGCATCCAGTTGTAGGACTCCAGAGCCAAATCCCAGAAGCGCTGCTCACCGGTGATCTCCCAGATCCGAAGCCAACTCATGGCAATGCCAACCTCATAAAGAGATTTTGATGTGTCGCCGTCCTTATACCAGAGACCGCCGCCAAGCTGATTATCGTGCCAACGGGCATAGGCATCATCCAGCAGATTAATGGCACGCTCAACAAACCACATATCCTCAGTTACGGTATAGCAGTTAAGCATAAACAGGGCTGTCCAGGCACAGTCATCACTTGCTGTGTTAAGCAAAGCGCCGGCTGTTTCGATGTCGCTGAGGGAATCAGAGAAATTCTCCTTATAATAGTTCGCCTCACAGATCATGTACTGCTTATAAGTTTCATCTCCGGTGATGACCCACATGTCATAAACCGCAAACATACACACTGCCATTTCCCAGATGGCACCGCGTTCATCTGCCAGGTCTTCCGGATAGCCTTTCCAAACCGGCATGAAATAACCGGTTTCCAGATCACCGATCCAGTAATGACCCATAATATCAGAAACAGCCAGCTCAGCAAGTTTCAGGTGATAGTCGCTATCTTCGGGAGAAATCTGTGCGAGAAGTGCTTCTGCCTTCGTCTTGGGCATCGGAGTATTCCCGATATCTGTTGTCATAGTGTCCTCACTTTCTGTTGTGTCGGCCTCATTCTGATCGCAGGCGGCAAACAACGTGAGCAGCATGGCGAGTGCCAAAATCATAGCGATAATTCGTTTCATTGCTGTACCTCCCTTTACTCAGCGCTTACGCTGATCTCGCTGAACTGGACCTGGGAGCTATAGCTTCCTAATCCGCAGCAGGTCACCGCAGCCAAAACCTCTTCTGAAAGATCCACGGTGGAACCGGAGTAGATGTAGGTTCCATCCACCTTGGTAACGGTCAGAACCCATTTTTTAGAATCGGATGTCTTGGTGATCGAAACGACAATATGGTTCGATCCGATCTGTGTCCATTCCTGCGTAAGTAAGGTGGTCCAGCTTCCGCCAAAGAACTGCTGACCCTCGATGCGCAGCTTTTTCTCGTTGTCATACTTAAAAGTAAATAAGCCAACGGGAGACTGCCCGGAGTCTGCAAGCATGATGCGAGCGGTGCTGGTACCGTCTGCCGCTTTTTCGCCAAAGACGATATCGGCACGGATGGTGTAGCTGTCCGTAAGGGCTTCACCGGTGTAGTACGAATACACATCGCCGCTGCCGGAGGTAATGATGCGCCCGTCAGTTGTATGTACGATTCCGTTACCGCCGGTCCAGAAGGGAGATGTGGTCGTAGAATCGATGATGATGGACTCTTCTCCGTCCCCTGTAATGCCGCCCTGAGAGGAGGAGTCTGTGCTAATCTCCATCTCGGACCACTTGACCTTGGTATTATAGCAGCCAATACCCAGGTTTCTCACAGCGGTTCCGACCGTCTCAGGTAGTGCTGAAGTAAAAGCCGTGATCAGCGTAATTCCGGAATTGTCCTTGACCTGAAGCATCAAAACAGAGCTTCCGGAAACTCTTGTCAGCTCCACATGGACAATATTTCCGCTGCTGGGCTGCCAACCGGTGTCCGGGATGCAGGTAACCCAGTTACCGTCGGAGAGATACTGCCCCTGTGCCATCACCTTCATGTTCTTGTCAAAAGATACCGTAAAGAGAGCCACGGTGGAATTATTGCTGTCTGTGAGGACGATTCGTGCAGTGGACGTTCCGTCATCAGCTAAAGTACCAAATTGCAGCTTTCCACGGAAGGACAATGCATCGGTGATGCTGATGTCTGTACGATAGGTATATGTCTCCCCTGCTATGGCCTCCAGGATCACAGAGCCGTCGGAGTAAAAACTTGCGCCCCCGGCTGCTGTCCAGACACCGCTGCCTACAGGCGATCCGGTTTCTACAATGGGAGTCATCTGCTGCTCATCCATGGTAGAGTCGGAAGCAGTAGCATAGACCTCAGAGAACTGGATCTTGGAATTGTCAACACCTACGGCATAGCTTCGAATCTGAGAAGCTACATTGTAGGGCATGCTGCAGGTCTCGTCAAAGATGGTATTGCCGGAGAAGTCCATGATTTGCACCCGAATTCTCGTGTCATTATCCTCACGAGTCAGGACAAAGTGGAGTCGATTATCCTGAATCAGACGCCAGGAGGTATCGCTGACGCAGTTGACCCAACCGCTGCCGGCATCATACTCGCCTGTAACCATCATGTCCATATTCAGAGAGAACTTGAAGGTGAAAATACCGAGCTTATCGCCCTTTTCGTTGAGCAATGCAATACGGGCGGTAGAGCAATTGCTGTCATCCAGAGAGGCAAAGAGAATATTGCCGCTGATCCGGAAACCGTTGGTGATTGTGGTGTTCAGATCTTTTGCGAAGACGCTGGAGCCTTCAATCAGCAGCGTATCGTTATCCAGATAGCTTGCGCCTTCCTCCAGCGCCCAATCGCTTGTTGTAGTTTCATTACCGGGAGCGATGCCGATGAGTCCGTAGTCCTCTACGTCATCAGAGGCAGAATCACGGCCGCTGAGGCTACAGGAAATATTGGAGAATTTAGCATCGGAGTTATCGGCGCCCAAACCGAAGCCTGCGATCTGTCGGGCAACCGCTGCGGGCATATCCATGCTCTGCTTGAAAACTTCCGCTCCACTGAAGTCGCAAATGGTAAGATTAATAATATTAGAATCGGGAGTTCGGGAAAGGACAACATGAACCCGATTATCCTGAACCTTCCTCCACTGTCCGTCACCCAGATTATGCGTCCAACTGCCGGAATAGTTGTATTCTCCGTCCACAAGGATATCGCAGTTATTAATGGAGAACTTAATTGTAATGAGAGAGACCATGTTGCGGTTATTGTCGACAAGAACAATTCTGGGGGTACTGCAGCCGGAGCTGTCCAGACCGCCGAAGAGAATATCGGTCTTGATTTCGAAGCCGTCAACGATCTCGAAGTTATTACGGTAGGAATAGGCGTTGGTATCGGTGCAGATTACCAGAGCGTCTTCCGTATTATAGGTGATACCTTCGCCGCCGGTCCAGAGATCCGTGGTGGCAGGGGTGCCAACCTCAAGACTATACAGACCGTAATCCGCCATGTCATCAGAGGCGCTGGTGCTTCCGCTGAGCTTGCAGGACATATTGGTAAAACGTGCGGAGGAATTGTCCACACCCAGGCCGAAGCCTGCGATCTGACGGGCAACACCGGCGGGCATATCAATGGAAACCGCATAAACCAGATTCCCACCGAAATCTGTAATGCTGAAATAGCAGGAATTGCTGCCGGGCTGGCGGGAAAGGTTCACGTGAACACGGTTATCCTGAACCGCACGCCATCTGCCGTCACCAAAGCACTTGGTCCAGTTGCCGGAATGGTTATACTCTCCTTCTACCAGAATTTCGAAGTTTTCAGAGAACTTGATGGTAAAGAGTGCCAGCATATTTCTGCTACCGTCTACCAGAACCAGTCTGGGGGTACAGCAGCCACTGCTGTCCAGACGGCCGAACAGAATGTCTGTGGAAATATTAAAACCATCGACAATCTGGATTCCATTCCGATAAGAGTATGCATTGGTTCCGGTGGAGATCACAAGAGCCCCCTCGGAATCGTAAGTAACGCCCTCCTCCATGGACCACAAATCCGTACTCGCCGGGGTTGCGGTGTAGATAGGATACATGGTCTTATTGGAGGAATCGCCGGAACTGATATTCACAGAAACCGCAGGGCCTGTGAAGTTGATACTCATATCCGAATACTTTGCTTCGGAGGTCATGGGAGAAAGTGCGATGACCTGCATATTCTTGATGACCGCTTCCTCCAGCGTAATGGTGTTCTCGTAGATCACCTTGCTGCCGTCTGCCTTCAGAATCCGCAGAGTAAAAGTACCGCTCTCATCTCCGGACAGTTCCAGCAGGAAAGAGGGGCCACCCATTTGCCAGCCGGACTTCATTACATCATTCCAATCATCGGTTTCTTCGATGTAGGTCTGAAGATTTGCTTCGATATTGTTGCCGCCGGGACTATACTTCACGGTCAATAATGCCGCAAAACGGTCATCGGTATTCTTGAAGGCAATACGAATGCCTGCAGTGTCAGAATAATACTTGCCGAAATCAACCACAGAGGAGAAGGACCAGGCACCGCGGATGGATCGGCCGGTATAGTAGCTGAATTCCTCACCCTTGGAGTTAATATACAGACCGGGCTTTCCATCTTCAGTGAAATACACCGCATTGCGGCTCAGTGTCCACTGGGAGGACTTTTCGCCCACAGGCGCTTCCATTGCGGACAGGGAGGGATAAACCTTTTCGGTCATGGAGGGCATGATGCTCTCGTCTGCTGTTTCCTCAAATGTAAAACCACTGAAGCGTACCTGAGAGGAGTAGACCATGCAGCCAAAACGCTTAAAGCTGTCGATCTTAGACTGCTCCATTTCATCGGTAAAGGTGGAAAAAACGGGAACGCCCTTATCGTAGAGGAAAATAGCAATACGGTTGATGTCTTTATATTTGACGAACTGTACCTGTACGCCTCTGGAGCTTACAGGGATCCAGCCCATGGAGGTGGCAGTTGTGATCCAACCGCCGCCCTCCTTTACCTGAGCGGAAAAGTCTACGGTACCGTTTATATAGTTAACGGTGAAGAGACCAACGACATTTCCTTCAAGCTCAGCAGAGGGACCAAAAATATAACGGGAGCAGACGGAATCACGATAGCTTTTACCAAATTCCACATCCATGGTCAGTGTCCACTGATCAACGGACAGATCGGTGACAGTGTTCCATGCAAGGCGCTCACCCTGGCCGTCAATCACAATGGCAGAAGCATTATCGATCAGGTTATGTACAGCACCTTCGCCGCAGAGCCATTCTTCGGTGGGGACATGCTCCCCTGCTTCAAAAATGCCTTCTACCACTTCATTAGGACGGTTGGAAGGCTTTGTGGCACGAACAGCCAAAGAAGAGAAGCTTGCACTGCCGTGATAAATACTGAAGCCCGGACGGTTAATCGCATCCAGCACATCAATGGTAACGGTTCTCGTCTTTCCTTCGCAAAGGACAGTCCCGTTTTGCTCTAAGCTAAGCTCCAGCTTGGTTGCACCGTTGTTTCTTACAACTTTGAGCTGCATGGGCATTGAAGGATCAAAGCCAACCCATTCATCAGCTTCAAAAACCGTCTTCCAGCCGTTATCCGTGAGAGAATCCGCCTTTAGAAGGACGGTGTCACCGTAGATCTCTGCAGAGACAACGAAAAGAATATTATTAAATCCATCGCCAAATACGAGGCGTACGCAGTCTGTATCTCCGTAACGCTCCAGAAGCTGGACGGAGGCAGAAACAGTCCAATCCTCATAGAGCTTGAAAAACGTGTTCCATGCAGTGGAATCTTCCAGGGCGGTAACTGTCAAAGTTTCTGCACCACTGTCTTCTCTGGTAACTGTCCATTCCCTGGTGAAAGACCAGTTGCCATCGGTAGCAGCAGTGATATCTCCCGCGACAAGTTCCTTAATCTCATTTTCCTGTTCCGAGGGTTCAGAACAGCCGGAAAAAATTGAGATCAGAATGGAAAACAACAGCATGCAGGCCAATAAGCGCTGTTTCATATTCTACCCCCCATAATTTACAAAAATATCTACGATAAAGTTTACTATAAATCATCTTCATTGTCAAGCGATTAAACTAAACTTGAAATGCGATTTTAAAATTCCGCTGTTTTGTTCAAATCCAATGGTGGGATTTTGTTAATCTTGACCGTAATTTCAAAATATTGTTATAACAAGTTTTGTAATAAATTCACGGGAAAACAATTTCTTGTTTTCCCGTGAAAAAGCTGTGATTTAGTTGAATTGAATACGCATCTCGTGGCGGGCAGTTTCCCCTGCTTTAAGTACATGAATACTCTCTTTTTCTGTCAAATCGTAGGAAGACCATTTGGAGGAGGCCAAGCCACACCAGGGTTCAATACAGACATAGGGTGCATTGGGCTTTGCCCAGATTCCCAGATGATCCCAGCCGTCCAGTGATACGGTGACGCTTCTCCCCTCTTCTCTGTGTAAGGTGATAGCAGAGGATGCCAGCTTCTTGAAGATCAAAGCCCCACGGTTAAAGAGCTCCGGTGTGACAGCAATGGTGTCACCGTCCAGAAAAGGCTCGCTATGGTCAATGATCTCGTCGTCCAGAAGCCAACGCTCTGCCTTTTCTTTCGCAGAGAATTGTAAATAGCAGCCGGCATCTGCGGAAGGGATACAATAGCCGGGGTGCTCACCCAGAGAATAGAGCATTTCTTCCTTCCCTGTATTAACAAGAATTCGTCGGATAATCAGTGTATTACTATCTACTTCAAATTCGGACTCCAGCCGATAAGGGAAGGGATACCAGTTCAGCGTTTGAGCATTCTCGGTCTGCACCATGGCGACAGAGCGTTCCGTTTGCCGGATCAGCTCAAAGGGAAATTCCCTGGCGAAGCCATGCATGGGCATATGGTATTCTTTTCCGCGGTAAAAATAACGAAAGTGCAGTTGTCTTCCGACTACGGGAAACAGTAAAGGAGCGGCATCTGCCCAAATGGCAGGATCCTTCTGCCAAATATACTCTGTGTTTTTGTAAACAACAGACAGTAATTCAGCACCCTTGGGATCAATGCTTACACTTAGATCCCTGTTTGAAATATGAAACATATATTACCCTCATTAAATCATCAAAAGTCCACGGCCGAAGGCAATGTCTGCGGCAGCAATGATCTTGATATTGGGAATGGAAGCGGAAGGCAGAACTCGAATATGCTGCCGTTCTCTGTGGAGGAATCGGCTGTTGATCATAGACTCCATGATAGGGCCGATCACATCCGCGCCGTAAAGCAGCTCTCCGGCAAGCAATACAGAATCAATGCTGAGCAGATTCGTGAGATTGACAACACCGATACTGAGATACTCTGCCTCCTGCCGTAAAAGAAGTGCAGCCTCCGGATCTTCATCAACAGCATCGATGAGCGCCTGCCAGGAGGAGAACTTGCTCCCCTTTAGCAGCTTGGGAATTGCGGCATATTCCTCCATACAGCCGATGTTGCCACAAGCGCAGGGTCTACCGTTAAAATTGATAGAAGTATGTCCCAGTTCGCTGGTAAAGTATCCAGCACCCTTCAGAAGCTTTCCCTTGGAAACAACGCCGGAGCCGATACCGCTATCCACCAGGAGCAGTAGGAAGTCGTCACTTCCCTGGCTCTCGGGTCTGCCGCAGTGATATCTGGCAAGAGAGGTTGCGTTATTTTCCAGGAAAACAGGCAAATTGGTTCTCTGGTGCAGAATCGGGCCGATATCGGTCTGGTGCCAGAGGTCAAATCTGGGCGGGTTTAGAATTCTTCCGCTCTCGCCGTCCAGAGGACCGGGGGCAGAAATACCGATCCCAAGGAGCTTTTCTCTGGGTACGGCTGCCTGACGAACAAGCTGATCGATGGCTTCAACAATGGGTTCAAAGCGTTCTTCATCGGAGAGCCGGATCTGCTTCTGGCAGTAGAGCTGTCCACTAAGATCCACAACGCCTGCAACGCAGCCCTTACGGTTCAAATAAATACCGATCGCATAGCCTGCGTCTCCACGGAGGGTCAAAGGCGTCGGCATGCGCCCTCTTGCGCTGGATTCGGGAGCCAGCTCCTCCACAAGTCCTTCTTCCAGAAGATCATTCGCGATGAGAGAAACACTGGCTCTGGTTAAACCGGTTTGACGGGCGATCTCTGCGCGGCTCATTGGACGAGACCTCAGCAAACGGAGAATCAGCTTACGGTTGTATTCTTTGGTGTATTCCGAGTTTCTGGTTGCACGCGGCATGGTCATCCCTGCTTCCGTATAAATAATGTGTAACTATTATACAACAAATTTCCTTTATTTTCCACCCATACAGCACACAATTTCCAGTTTTTTATCACCGAAAACCACAACTTTTTCCGCTGCAGCAGCAGGAAGGAAGAAGTAATCTCCGGTTTTCAGCGATCTGCTGCAGTTCTTGCTGATAATCTCCCCTTCTCCTCCCACGCAGATCCAAATGGAGGCAGGTTCTTTCAATACTGCCTTTCCACCGTTCAGAGTATAGCGTGTCATACTGAAGCATGGCGTATCCTCCGGACCGATCAGGGCTTCGACTCGGACACCCTCTTCCTCCCAAAGAAGACGGGGTGTCTTACGGCCTTCTTCAACAACGGAAGGTCCGAAGCGCCGGAAATCAAAGCAATCCAGAGCTACTTCCGGGTCAAGACCCAGATACATTTCCTGGGCATTCAGGTGATAATCTCCGCACCAGTATTCCGGCTGAATGGTAAAATCCGTAGGCTCCTGTGCTTCCAGCAGCATACAGCCCGCACCAATTGCGTGGATCACACCGGCGGGAACGAAAAATACATCACCGGTTTTCACGGGAACACGATTTACAAAAGCAGTCATTGCCTCGGGATCCGTTTCGCTTAAAGCAATCGCCTGCCGGAACTGTTCCTTGCTAACTTCTCGATCAAATCCGAAATAAATACAGGCATCGGGACGCGTGGCAAGAATCAGCCAGGCTTCGGCTTTGCCATAAGGGCTGTTGAAGTTTGCCATGGAAAAGGCTCTGGTGGGATGTACCTGCATAGGCAGACGAATGGCGCTGTCCAGGAATTTTACCAAAACGCCTAAGTCCTTACGGTCACCCAGATACTCTTTTGGATGCTCTGCAAGCAACTCATGGAAGGGCTTCCCGTCCTCTAAACGTAGAGAGATTCCCTCTAAGGGATCTGTATGTCCGGGATTGATAGCATGAACGGATGAGCAAATCCATTCCTCCGGCTCGTTCCCGTCCTCCGGTGCATCTCCTAAAAAATCCGAAAACAGTTTACCGCCCAAATACACTCGGAACACACGGTTTCTTCGAAAAAACAAAGGCTGCTCCCAAGGTTTCATTTGCTGATTCATAGATAATTCTCTCCCTTATGTTCTTGGTATCTGTTCATATAATAATATAACAAAAAAGATTTGTCAATACGATTGACATTTGCTTTTTCTTCTGATATGATGATTTCGGAGGGAAAAATATGAAAATTTCAATTTTTCAAAAAGGTTTTAATTTTTCTCAGGACGGTCCGGGTAATCGCCTGGTCTATCATTTGCAAGGCTGTAATCTCCATTGCCCCTGGTGCTCAAACCCTGAAGGACTTGCAATGGAGGGTGGTACTTCTTATGACGTCGCACAGCTTGTGGAAGAAGTCAAACGGAGCAGAGCCATGTTTTTTGATAGCGGCGGTGTTACACTCACCGGTGGTGAGGTCTGTATGCAGATAGATCCCGTTAAGGAGTTTCTGTTCCGGCTGAAACAGGAGGGCATCCATACTTGTATTGAAACAAACGGCACCTCCCTGCGTCTTCCTGAGCTGTTTTCCCTGCTGGATCTTTTGATTATGGATATCAAGCATTATGATGAAGCGTTTCATAAAAAGATTACCGGCGCAAGCTGCGGAAACACCTTCCGCAACATCGCAGCTGCTCTGGATTATGGCTTGCCTCTTGCGTTACGTATTCCGGTGATCGGTGGGTTTAACGCAGCTGCATCGGATGCGGAGGGCTTTGTGAATAAGCTGACAGCCCTGGGTGTCCCCGGAAAAGCTACAGTGGAGCTTCTGCCGTACCATGAATACGGAAAGGACAAATATGCAGTACTGGGTATGGAGTACACAATGACAAGCGAAGCCAGAGTCACTCCGGAAACCGTTCGTTATCTCAGCACTCGTCTGCAAGAAGCAGGAATGCAGATTAGCCGTACATAATTCATTTCATTATCAGAAAGGATGACCATATATGAATCTTTATGAGCTTCTCTCCCCTTCCAGGGTGACGGAAAAAGCCAAGGATCTGTTTAACGAAGAGCGCAGTGATCACAAGATCCTCAACGGTTGGCTTCTGTGCCGTGAGACGGCATCCAAAGTGGATGCATCTACATCAGAGACCGATCCTGAGCTTCGGGCGGCAGAAGAATTGGAGACCATCCTGGAGACCCTTCCACTTGAGATCAGTGAGCATGCCCTTCTGGCAGGCACTCAGCGTGATGCCTTTGCGGCCAGCTATGCGCTGATCAATCCTGCTTTTCGTGTAGAGACCTTCCGTGGCTATTGCGATCCCCTGGAAGTATATGATTTTGCTACCCCCACGGAGGAGCTTCCCGCAGAGCGTATTGCCCGGATTCGTGCAGCCGCGGCAAAGAGCGACTATGTGAAGGCGCTCAACAAGGTTTACGGTGCTTACAGCGAGTATACAGACGAAGTGGCCTTCTTCATGGAGCAGGTTACGGGGCATCATATTCCCGATTTTCGTCCTGCTCTGAAGCTGGGTGTTTCCGGCCTGATTGAAGGCATTGATGCAAAGCTTGCCGGTGATTCCCTCAGTGAGAAGCATCGCAATAATTATAAGGCAATGAAGCGTGTGCTGCTGGCAGCGGTGAAGCTGGCAAAGCGCTATGCCCAGATCGCTGAGGCACAGATGGAAACTGCATCTCCCGAGCGCAAGAAAGAACTGGAGCTGATGGTTGCGAACCTGAAGCAGGTTCCTCAGTACCCCGCTCAAACCCTGATGCAGGCAATGCAGTGCTTTGTGCTGCTGTGGCAGATCATGTGCGTAGAGCAGGCGCCCAACCCCTTTGCGCTCTCCGTCGGTAATGCTGACCGTATCTTTGAGCCTTATCGGCAAATGTCCGGCGAATCCCGTGAAGAGGCTGCGGCTCTGTTTAAGCATTTCCTTGTGTTCTACAATGTGGGTGAGCGCTCCTGGGCGATTTCTCAGAATGTTCTGATCAGCGGCCGTGACAACGATGGTAATGATCTGACCAATTTGATGACCTACGCCATCATGGATGCCTATTATGACATGAATCTGCCGCAGCCCATTTTGTCTGTGAAGCTTCACAAGAATACCCCGGAAGAGCTCTACCGTGAGATGGGACGTTTCTTCTTTACTCCCGGCTGTCTGACTCCTTCTCTCTTCAACGATGACAGTCTCTTTGTCACACTGGCTGAACACGGCGTGGAGTCCTGCGACCTGCCCGATTATTCCGTTGCAGGATGTCAGGAACCTCTGGTTATGGGTAAGGATAATGCCAATACCACCAACAGCTGGCTAAATATGGGTAAGGTTCTGGAGCTGACCCTTTCCGGCGGTGTATCCACTATCAGCGGAAAGCCTATCGGCCCTCAGACGAACTATGAGCCGGAGTATATTCTCCGTAACATCCGAGATCTTTTCTATGAAAAGCTGGAGCACGTCTGCAAAACCATGCAGGATGCTGCCAACGGCGCAAGCCGTGCCCTTTCTCTGCTGCCTGTACCCTTCCTGAGCTGCTTTATGGGCGGTCTGGACACCGGTATCGATACCCGTGATGCCACGGAGCAAGGTACCAAGTATAATGGCAGCGGCTGCTTGATCCATGGCCTGTCTGTAGTAGCGGATTCTTTTATTGCCATTGATCATCTGCTGAAAGAGCGTCCCCAGGATGCAGCCAATTTGATCGAAGCCTGCAAGTGCAATTTCGAGGGCTATGAAGAGCTGCGTGAGTATCTCAGAGCCTGTCCGAAGTTCGGAAACAACATTCCAGAGGTCGATGAAGAGGCGGTCGAGGTGGCAACCCGTGTTTCTGAGCTGGTTCGCAGCCTGAAGAACTATCTCGGTAATTCCTTCCGTCCCGACTGGAGTTCCCCCTCCACCCATCTGACTTACGGCTATCTGGTGGGTGCAACTCCCGACGGCAGAGCTGCCCGTGAGATGCTGGGCTACGGCATCGATCCGCTGTTCAGCTCCGCTACCAACGGTCTGGGCTTCCGCACCCTGTCCACCATGCAACTCCCCTTCTGCCAGATGGAAGGCGGCTGTGCCTCTCACTTCGGCATCGATCCCAAGTATTTCACTGCAGAGAGCTTTGAGGAAAAGGGTATTCAGTTCCGTGACAGAGTACTCAATCCCCTGTTCTTCAATCCTTTCAACGAGAAGCGTGCGCCCTTCTATCTCTACGTGAACGTCACCACCGCCGAGACGCTGCGGAAGGTGCTTGCAAATCCCAAGAAATACGCTCCCAACGGCGTGTATATCATGCGTATCCACGGTACTTTCGTTAACTTCCTGGATCTCTCTCCCGCCATTCAGCAGGATATCATCACCCGTTTGGATCCTGCCTCCACCGCCTGCTGAGCCATGCAAGTATTAGGCTTAGATATCGGTACCACCACTGTCAGTGCGGTGGTGATGGAGGACGGCAAGGTGCTTGCTGCTAAAACACTGAAAAATGACTCCTTTCTCCCGGGTCGTCCGGCCTGGGAGAAGGTGCAGGATCCTGCGGTGATCCGTACTATTGCAATGGGAGCGGTAGAAGAACTGCTTTCTCGGTTTTCGCAGGTAGAAAAGATCGGCGTAACCGGACAAATGCATGGAATTCTTTACTTGGATTCCAAAGGCGAAGCGGTCAGTCCGCTGTACATATGGCAGGATGGCCGTGGTGATCTCCCCTATGACGAAAGCTGCAGCTATGCTGCCCGGCTTTCCGAAGAAACCGGATATCCCCTTGCCACCGGTTTTGGGCTTGTGACCCACTACTACAATCTCAAGAACGGATTGGTTCCGGAGAATGCCGTTACCTTCTGCACGATCCATGATTATATGGCAATGCTTCTTGCCTGCCGTACCTCCCCGGTGACAGAGGCCAGCGATGCCGCCAGCTTCGGTATTTTCGACCTTGAAAAGAAATGCTTTGATGTGAAAGCTATGGAAAAAGTTGGGATCGACACCGCACTGCTACCCCCGATTGCGGATAATCCCTGTATCGGTCATACGGCCAAAGGCATTCCGGTGTACGTTGCAATCGGTGATAATCAGGCCAGCTTTTTGGGCGCTACCGGCGGTCAAACCAACTGTATGCTGGTCAATGTCGGTACGGGAAGCCAGTTTTCCGTGCATGTACCCGACTACGTCTCCTGCAAGGGGTTGGAAACCAGACCCTTCCCCACAGAGGGCTATTTGCTGGTCGGTTCCAGCCTCTGCGGCGGACGTGCCTTTGCCCTGCTGGAAAACTTCTTCCGTCAAACCGCAAAGATGTTCAAGGTGGATTGCAATTCTGCCTATGATGCCATGTTCTCCTGCTTAAAGGAGAATCCTGCACCGGCTTCTCCTGTTGTGGTAGAACCCTTGTTCCAGGGAACCAGACAGGATCCTGCGCTTCGTGGCAGTATTTGTAATCTGGACATTCATAATTTTACGCCGGAAGCGCTGATTCTCGGCATGATGCAGGGCATGACAAATGAGCTCTTTGCCATGTATCAATGCTTTACCACTTCCGGTGGCAAGTGCGAAACCATGTTTGGCTCGGGCAACGGCTTGCGCAAGAATTCCTATCTGAGAGAATGCTTTGAAAAGCGCTTTGGCTTCCCTCTTGTTATGTCCTCCAACGAAGAAGAAGCGGCCTGCGGTGCTGCGCTTTACGCAGCCATGTGCAGCTGAGGAGTCAAAAATGAAGCTGTTTGACTATGAAGGGCCGTTGATGAGCGCCCTGATTTATATCGGTGAGCTGATTCTTCTGAATGTGGTATATGTACTGTGTTGCATCCCTGTTGTGACCATAGGCGCAGCCACTGCTGCTATGTACAAGGTCACTTTGAACAATGCGAACGGTTTTTCCGGAGCGGTTATTAAGCGATTTTTCGAAGCGTTTAAGGACAATTTCAAGAAAGCGACCATCGAATGGATCGTAATGCTTGGGGTTGCGGTTTTTCTCTATATTGATTTTCAGATCATTACCCAGACCACATTCTCTCTGATCCATGTGGTGGAGATCGTATTTATTATTGTCCTTTTCCTCTACCTGCCCACCTTGACCTTTGTTTTTCCGATTCAGGCATATTATGAAAATACCGTTGCGAAGAATCTGAAGAATGCAGTTGCTTTAGGTATAGCGAAATTTCCCCAGAGCGTTTTGTTGATTGCCATCAATTACCTCCCCGTGATCCTTCTTCTGGTGAACATTACGGCATTCTTTTATGTTATTCCTTTCTGGTTTGTGATCGGGTTTTCTGCCACGAACCAGATCAGCGCCTATATTTTCCGTCGGATTTTCAGAAAATTGAATCATAGCGCATAAAACTACCGTCCTCCTGTTTCCGGGAGGACGGTTCATTTTATAGTACTTGCATAAGCCAAAGCGCGGCAAGGGGTAATAAGAGTGTAGCAGATGAAAGCATTGCTGCAGTGACGGTTCTGCCTGTTTTTCGTGACAAAAAGCGAATCCATAATGCCGAGATCAGGGCAATACAGACAATACTGAAAGCATAAATCGCAAGAACGAGTGCTACGGTTCCGACAGGAATCAACAGCTGCGGAACAGCATTGGCAGGACTTGAGAAACCGCTGAAACCATAAATGTGATGAACAGACATAAGATACGGAAGGAAGGCAATCACAGCGCTGAGTATGGCGTAAATCAGAAGCAAAATACTCTTGCTGTTCTGACTTTTCTTTCGTCCCGTGGTTGTGTTGATCAGCTGATTCATATTGCTTTCCTGCTCAGAAGCTTCCATACCGCTGAGTCCGAGAATTAGCACGATCATCAATGTCAATCCACGCAGAAGCAGCTCTCCCCGTCCCTTTCTTCCTGTCAAACGATCGTAAGAGAGATGGCAAACCAGATGGCTGTTGCGAAGCTTTGCCTGCTCATATTGGCTGACTACCCGCAGAAAGACCTCCTCTGTAGTCAGCTGCTGCTGAATGGAATAACTAAGCATTTGATAGCCCTCCTCATCCAGCGATCCCTCTTGCAGCATCATGCCAAATTCATCCAATTGTACTCTCAAATCATCAAAGCGTGCCTGTTCAGCTTTTAGGTAGGCATCTTTCTGCGCATTGGGTTCACCCTCTACCGCTTTGCAGTAATTCAAATATAGCAGATCGATGGGAGCGAGGCGTTCATCAAATTGCACTGCCTGAACTGCCTGCAGAGCCAATAACAGAATCAGCAACATTAATGCGCCTCGGGAAATCCAGAATTTATGGCTCTCGTGCCGGAGGATGGATACCGGAATACGGGGCTTTCTGTTTCTGCGCTGAGTCCCGCGGTAGGACAGCATAGGTACGCAGCGACAGTGGAGTATAAATATAAAAAGTACTCCAAGTACAAGTGAAACAACCACGTAAAAAAGAGATACCGTCAATGTGCTGACAGGGAAACCGAATATATTCAGGTTGCGATAAGTGCGGAAAAATGCCTCTGTGTCACCGGCTCCGATGGGATTAAAAAAAGCAAGTAAGCCGTTTGTCTGCAGGCATAACAGTGATGGAATGAGATAAATACAGAGGACGGATATCATCCGCATCAGATTTCTGCAGGCTACAAAAACCAGCATCATAATAACGCAGTTTCCCATAAGCCAGAGATACTTCATGGCAAGAAAGCGAAGCAAGTATCCTCCGACAGAGATCTTCAGGGCGCTGTCCTCAAAGCCATATACACTTTGCAGCGGCGCGCCCAGGGGAACGGTGCCGTAGCGGAAGGTGCCGATTGCGTAATTTATCCCATAAATGATCAGAAGGCAGAGAAAAAGAATAAGAGATGCACAGAGCAGTTTTGAGCAGATCAGTGAAGCACGGCCTTTCGTTGTGGGTTTGATCAGAGACAGGGTGTCCTGCTTGCGTTCAGAGTAGATCAATTCCAAAGCTAAAAGCAGCGCAATCATCACCAAAGCGATATCGCTTAATCTCCCGTTAGAAAGGGTTTCAATTGCTGCGGAATAGAAAATCTGCGGTACTGTACCACGGAGTGAGGCATAGGTCTCAGCGCTTTTTTGGATATTCCGATAGCCAAAGCTGGTTTTGTCTTCGTAAATACCGGAATGCTGCAGAACCCGTGCGTTTTGTTCTACGGAGTCTAAGTAGGAGTCATAGTTCAGAACGATTTCACAGCGCTCTCTTACCCTTCTGAGCAAGATCCGATCTGTATAAAAGTCCCTAGTCAGAGTTTGACCGTCGTAGCTGTCTTTCCAGGCCGCTTCATCCAGGCACTCCAATTGCGCATCTAAAGTAGGAAGAATCATCGAACGATCCTGTGGTAAGGCGGCGTAAACACTGCGAATTTCCGCCGCACCAAAGCCGTAGTCCCCTCCGGGCGCCTCCCGGTTATATGCAAAGAATCCGTTTCCAAGGAAGAGGAGCAAAAAGATTAAGACGGTCAGGCGCTTCTGAAAGAGCTTTCTGATTTCGTATAATACCATGGGTTATTCCTCAAAGTAGTTCAAATATACGTCTTCCAAATTTGGGCGTACCGGATTACCGCTTTCAACGTCATGCTCTGAGAGAATTCTGATACAAAAGCCTTCCGGCGCAAAGGAGACGTTGGATATGCGGTATTTCAACCGGTATTCGTCCACCTGATGGGGTAAAATATTCCGCTCCCAAACCTTGCCCTGCATCTCGCTCAACAGCTGGGCAGGGCTGCTGTGGCGTAATAGACTCCCCTCTTTCAGGATCAAAAGATCCTTGGCAATGCAGGCAATATCCGCAACCACGTGGGTGGAGATCAGAACGATCTTATTCTCGGATATAGAGGAGATCAGATTGCGAATAGCAATACGCTGTTTAGGATCCAGACCTGCTGTAGGTTCATCCAAAATCAGCACCTTTGGGTCATTCAGTATAGCCTGAGCGATGAGGAGCCGCTGTTTCATGCCGCCGGAGAAGCCTTTGATTCTTCGGTTGGCTGCATCGGTCAAACCGACCTGCTGCAGGACTCTGGGAACAGCTTCTCTCGCTGCAGCCTTACTCATCCCACGAAGACTTGCCATATAGCTCAAAAAGCGTGCGGCGGTAAAATCAGGATACAATGCCTGCTGCTGTGGCATGTAGCCTAAGTCCTTGCGAAATTCATCCCCTAATTTCAGAATGTCTGTTCCGTTGTACAGGATCTTCCCACCGCTTGCTCCCAGATTTCCGCTGAGGATATTCATTAAGGTACTCTTCCCTGCTCCGTTTGGCCCTAATAGACCGTGTACCCCATTGGTCAGGGTAAAGCTGACCCCCTTTAGTGCTTCGAGCTTCCCATAATTCTTACTCAGATTTTGAAATTTCAGTTCCATAGTTCTATCCTCAACGGAAAGTGTTGTCGATACATCCGTTATAGTAATCCTGCTTTGATATGATTGTGTTCATCGTCGTGATGAAATGTGTCTCAGTTTCCTGCATGACGGCGATATGGTTAGTAGGATGGATCACGTGTTCTCCTGTGGACAGATCATACCAATGATCTGTCCAGAGTGTTTCTCCGTTCTCACCTTCGCTGTAAGTGTTATAGATGATCCGTCCATCGGCAAGAGCCTGATAGCCAACATTTTCCGCATGGAACAGCTCTGTGATCTCTCCGGTCCTGCCGTCATAGATATAGAAGGTGTCGTCACGGACAAAGGACATCTTCTTATCGCAATAGGCGCTGTACATATCCTGAATTCTAAGATTTTCCGAACTGTCAGCGAAAAAGCGTTCTTCTCCCGTTTTGCGATTTACAATATAGCGCGCACTTTCCGGCGCAAAGGTCATGCAGTACTCGTAATAGCTTTCCATATCGTTACCCTGAGCAACGTATTCCTCGATGGACATCGGTAATGTCGCCCAGGGTTCTGTCTTCTCGTAAAGATAATAATTCTCGGTGCATACGAACATTGTGAGTCCGCCGGAATAAAAGCCGATCCCGGCAATTTCCGGCATCACAGATTCCTGGATCAACTGACTTTGGCCGGAAGGAATGTCGTAGACATAGCAGCGGATTGTTTCACGTTCATAAGTGCCGTTATCTTTGATGCCGTATTCGGTGTATTGGTAATAAATCACATCACCGTCAACGGTAAAATTCAGATACTTGATATATCGCTCTCCCGCATCATATTTCATCAGGGTCTGCCGCTCTCCGGTCATGGGATCCAAAGTGATCAGCTTGACAGAATTCCCTGCGCCCTCACTGTAAAAGGCATAGACGAGGCCATCTCTCACAATGTACTTCACTTCTGTCTCCATGGTTTTCGGCGCAATAAAGGCGTTGCAGCTCTCGTCATTATGCTTACAATTGGGCTGCGAGCACAGGGTGACAGAGAGCATCAGGTCAAAGTCATAGTAGCATACTCTGGCGGAGTCAGGATAATAATACTTGTTCCCTTCCACATTGTCAGACGGATGACGGACGGGATAAGTGGCGTACTCCCTCCATTCAACAGGTTGCTCCACAGACTCCGATACAGAGGGCTCTGTTGAGGGTGCTTCCGTTGTCTCCGGTACAGGAAGCGTATACTCCGGAACCCGACCTTCTGAGGTACAGCCTGCAAGCACCGGCACCAATAACAAGGCACATAGAAATCGTTTCATAAAAAATCTCCTTTCGGTGGTTCTATTTCCATAGATCCCATCGGGAGGAAAATTCTTTTATATCACAGAAAAATTTGTCATAGATAATCTATATTTATCGGGAGAAACTACGAGCGTGGTAAACAAATTCTACATTTGATTGCCGCAATCGACAAAAAGGAGATGGAAAACAATGAAGAACAATCAGATCAACGTTCCCGAAGCTCGTGCTGCTATGGATCAGTTCAAGATGCAGGCTGCATCCGAGGTTGGTGTCAACCTGACCAACGGCTACAACGGTCATCTGACCAGCCGTGAGGCCGGCTCTATTGGCGGCCAGATGGTTAAGAAGATGGTTGAGGCTTACGAGAACAACCTGAAGTAAAGAAAAAAGCAGCGGATCCGTTTTGAGCGGATCCGCTGCGACAATTATATTAGAGATTAAAATAGCGGTCGAATTCAGCGGGATGAGGAATCTTGGAGATCTCGCTGCACTCTGCGCGCTTCCGTGCGATGAAGCTCTTGAGAAGCTCTTCGGGGAATACACCGCCGGCGGTCAGATAGTCGTGATCTTCTTCCAGCGCATCCAGAGCAGCCTCCAGAGAGGTGGGCAGACCCTTCAGCTTGGCCTTCTCCTCTTCGGGAAGGTTGAAGAGATTGCAATCAAAAGGACCCCAACCGTTGGCATGAGGATCGATCTTGTTCTTGATGCCATCCAGACCTGCCATAAGAATCGCTGCGTAGCAGAAATAGGGATTGCAGGTTGCGTCGGGGTTGCGCAGCTCAAAGCGGCGGAGCTTGGGGCTCTTGGCATAGGCGGGAATGCGGATAACAGCAGAACGGTTAGAAGTGGCATAGCCTACGGTAACAGGAGCTTCAAAACCGGGTACCAGACGCTTGAAGGAGTTGGTGCTGGGGTTGGTAATGGCGCAGAGAGAGGCAATGTGCTTCAGGAGGCCACCCATAAAGTAGTGGGCAGTTTCACTGAGGTTGGAATAGCCGTTGTCATCAGAGAACAGAGGCTCGCCGTCCTTGAGAAGGAGCATATGCACGTGCATACCGCTGCCTGCCTCGCCGTAAACGGGCTTGGGCATAAAGGTGGCAACCTTACCGTACTTCATTGCCACATTGTGGATAATGTACTTGATCATCATGGTATCGTCTGCCAGCTTGGACATCTGACCCAGCATGGGCTCAATCTCGAACTGACCGGCAGCGCCCACCTCGGGATGATGGTACTTAATGGGAATGCCCATCTCTTCCATCAGCATGCACATCTCACTGCGGCACTCGTAGCTGGCGTCAAAGGGCTTGGCGATGTGATAGGCCTTCTGCTTGGGAACGATGCAGCCGGTTCCCTCTACATCAGAATTCCAGTGACCCTGGTTGACATCCAGACGCATGGCGATCTGATCGGGAGCAACCTTCCATCCAACCTGGTCAAAGAGATAGAACTCAAATTCGGGCAGGATCAGCATGGTATCGGCAATGCCGCTGTCCTGCATATATTTCTCGGCGGCTTTGGCGATGTTTCTGGGGTAATGGGGCAAGGGGCGATTCTCGGGATTGTCGATGATCATGGCGTTACCGGTCATGGACAGGGTGGGAATCTCGCAGAAGGGATCCACAATGGCAGAGTCCAAATCGGGAATGAAGACCATGTCGCTCTTTTCGACTACGGCATAACCATAGTTGGAAGCGTCGAAGCCGATGCCGTTCTTGATGGTACTCTCGGTAAAATTCTGGACAGGAATCGTCACATGGCGGAACTGACCGTTGATGTCAACCATCTTAAAGTCCACCATCTTAATACTCTTTTCCTTAATCAGCTGCAGAATATCCTGCACGGTTTTGCTCATGAGGTATGCCTCCTAAAATTCAATATATGAATTACTTGCTGTAATCAAAAACTTTGTTTATTATAGCACAGCACAATACAAAAAGAAATACAAAATTTCAATAATTATGGAAAAAAGGCCCGATTTCCGAGCCTTTTAATTTTAGCCGAGCTTGGACTTGATGTCAGACAAACGGTTCAGCGCCTCGTAAAGCGTCTCATCTTTTTTAGCGAAGTGCATACGGACGATATCCTGCACATCCTCCATGAAGAAGGAGGTTCCGGGGACAACTGCAACTCCGACCTTTGCTGCCATTTGCTCACAAAAGTCCACATCTGTCTGACCCTTTTTCAGGAACTGACGGATATTGGCAAGGACAAAGTAGGCACCCTGGGGATCGGTATACTCAATGCCGATGGAATCCAGACCCTGGGTAAACAGCTGCTTCATATGGGCATAGTGCGCCCCGAACTCCTCGTAGTAACCATCGGGCATCTCCAGACCGACCACAGCTGCTTCCATTAAGGGAGAGGCTGCGCCCACGGTATTAAAGTCGTGATACTGCTTGATCTTATCCATGATCTCCTTGGGCGCAATGGCGTACCCAAGTCGCCAGCCGGTGATGGAATAGGTTTTGGACAGAGAGCTGCAGGAGACAGTTCGCTCCCACATACCGGGAAGGCTGTTCATATAGATATGCTGATGAGGCGCATAGACAATATGCTCATAGACCTCGTCCATGATCACGTAAGTATCATACTTAATAGCCAGTGCAGCAATTTGCTCCAATTCAGCACGGGTGAAAACCTTACCGCTGGGGTTGGAGGGATTGCAGATCAGGATCGCTTTTGCCCCCTGCTTAAAAGCATCCTCCAGCACATTGGCGTCATAGTGGAAGGTGGGGGGGATCAGAGGCACAAAGATGGGTTCACAATCGGCAAAGATCGCCTGCGCACGATAATTTTCAAAATAGGGGGAGAACATAATGATCTTATCGCCGGGATTGGTCAGGGCGAAAATGGTATCTACCATAGCTTCGGTGGAGCCGATGGTGACCACAACCTCCTGCTCGGGGTCGATGGTTCTTCCCATGAAACGGCCGCATTTCTTTGCTAAAGCACGGCGAAAATTAGGCGCGCCCATGGTGATGGGATACTGATGAGGGCCAATGGCACTGATCTCCTCCAGGCGATCCAGGATCGCTTTGGGGGGATCAAAGTCAGGAAATCCCTGTGCCAGATTAATGGCATTATGTTCAATTGCGATTCTGGTCATTCTGCGAATGACCGAATCCGTGAAATGCCTCGTTTTTCTGCTCATTTCTTGCATGATCGTATCCTCACAAAGTGAAATTAATAAACATATATGGAATGATATTCCCTGTCTTATTCGGGAAGCGTCGATTCAGCAGCTTCCGGAAGAAGATTAAGGGTAAAGGGCTCACAGACACCGAGAATCTCAAATTCAGAGGAAGCAGAAATCTGTGCAACCGTGATTTGATCTCCGATGGCGGGATCGTATCCATAAATGATGAGCTGCTGCGGAGAAATATACTCCGTGTCATAGAGAACATCATTGATGTATACCACGCTGTAGGCCGTGAAATGCTGCCCGTAAACAGCGCAACTCCCCTGCTCTGTATCGAAGGAAAGCTCCGTAATAGAGATATCCTCTACATCAAAGCGCATGGGATCGGGTGTTTCGTCTGGTTGATCTTCATCATAGAAGCCTTCTCCGGCAACAATATCGTACTCCAAGAGCTGCAGATCGGCTTGATAGGCTTCATCGTCATCGGAAGAAAATGCATAGCTCTGGTGCAGACGGAAAATCTCTCCCTCATAGATGCCGCAATAGGACAGCACATAGGCAGACAGCTGATAGGTCTGCAGATCCTTCTGCTGCCTGGGTGTCTGATAGTTGGTCCAGATAACATATTCCGTCGTCTGGCTATCGCCGTAGGAGAGCTCGCTGTCTTCAATATTAAAGCTGGGCAAATGGTCGCCGTAAAGCACAAGGGCTACGGGCTCGTCGTAAGCTTCAAGACAGGTGATCAGTTCCATGAGGAAAGCATCGCATTGATACAGCTGATAGAGAAAATACTCAAAGCCGTTCTCACGACCCTCATCCTCCATGCCCTGAACATCAATTACCGGCACACCGTCCAGCGCTTCGGTGGGGTACTTTCCGTGGGGCTGTACAGATACCGCAAACACAAGATCCTTATCCTCTGTAGAGTTCAGGCACTTCGCGATTTCCTCTGTAAGCACGCTGTCATCGCACCAACCTCTGGGATTATATTCCACATTGTCCATGTATTCCAGAGAGGTGTAGGTATGGAAGCCGAGATTATCATAAACGATATGTCGGTCATAGAACGTGGCATTGTTATTATGAATGGCATGTGTAGCGTAACCGATCGAGCTCAGCGCACGACAGACGGATTCCGAGGAAGCGGAGTCAACAATTGTCATATATGGGTATTCGCCTACTCCGAAATGGCTTAAGTTCATACCGCTGAGAACCTCGAACTCTGTATTGGCAGTTCCTGCGCCGATGGCAGGGACGCTAAGCAAGCCGGAGGAATAATGCTCTTTCAGATAAGTAAAGTTGGGAACGGGATCATATTCCAGAGAAATGTCCTTCATATATTTAGGATCGAAGAAGGATTCCAGCTGGACAAATATAATATTCGGCGTGTTTTCGGCTGTTTCAGGAAGCTCTTCATCCGCTTCCTCCAGCACATCCTCTACTCTCTCGGATGAGTAATCCTCAGGTTCATCAACGCCCCGTGTCACAAGGCTGGCGCTGAAGCAATAGACAAAACCGTTCTTTTTGTAGGCTCTGGGCAGACTGTGAAAATCGGAAGTATCATCCAGGGCACCGCTCCGCAGCATCAGGAAAATGCTCACGCTCAATACCGCCCCTAAAAACAGGATCGTACTGATTCCAAAAAGCAAAACAGAACGGTGCTTTTTGACCAGGAGCCACACAAAGACAAGAGCGCCAAGAAGAACCGAGATGCCAAGCATGATCAGCACAAGCTGAAAATGACTCATATAGAGTTCAAAAATATCCTTCACGGAGGACATAAGGAAAATATCGCTGGCGGTAATCGGCATAGAGCGGTAGCTTCTCTGGACAAAATCGGCAATACCAATACCGATCCATACCAGGGCGATAAAGAAAAACCAGAAGCCTCTTTTCTTGGACAAAAGAGAAAAAGATAAGGTAAACAGAATGATCAGAGATCCGAGGAAAAAGAGGATCGGGTCGTGGATCAGAAAACTTATAGCGCTGACCAGGGATCTTCTGGAAAACAGTTCAATGAGAAAATTTATCAAAAGCGAAACAACGGAGAATTCTACAAGGTATTTCGCATTATTCTTATTCCAGGTGTTCTCGGCAATAGAGCGAATGCTGTGTTTTTTGAACAAAAACACGCGCCTCCTTTCCTGTTTCGAATTTTATATCAGTATATCACTTTATCGAAAAAATGCAAGAATTTTCTCGGGTATCAAAGTCAATCTCTTGCAGAATAATTCTATTAGTGCTATAATATATGGAAAAGTTCTAAGGAAAGAAGGAAACTGACTATGACCAATATTGATATTTTCTCCGGATTTCTGGGAGCCGGTAAAACAACGCTGATTAAAAAGCTCCTGAAAGAAGCTTATGCCGGTGAAAAAATCGTTCTGATTGAGAATGAGTTCGGTGAGATCGGTATTGATGGCGGCTTTATGCAGGAGGCGGGAATTCAGGTCAATGAGATGAATTCCGGCTGCATTTGCTGCTCTCTGGTAGGCGATTTCGGCAAAGCTCTGACCCAGGTGATCAGTGAGTATCATCCGGACCGCATTCTTATTGAGCCCTCCGGTGTCGGCAAGCTCAGCGATGTAATTGCGGCGGTAAAGCGTGTAGCTACGGAAGAAGTACAGCTTGGTGCTTTCGTTACCGTTGTAGACGCGAATAAGTGCAAGGTTTACCTGAAGAATTTCGGTGAATTCTATACCAATCAGGTGGAGAGTGCCTCTTCCATTATCCTCAGCCGCACAGATTCCATTTCTGCCGAAAAGCTGGACAAGGCCGTTGCTCTGCTCCGTGAGCTCAACCACGATGCTGTAATTATTACCACGCCCTGGACGCAGTTGGATGGCAAGCAGATCCTGGATGCATTCCGCAAAACAGACAGCCTGGCACAGGATTTGGAAGAGATGATGAAAGAAGCAAAGCATCATCACCATGAAGAGCACCATCACCACGATGAGCATTGTGGCTGCCACGAGCATCATGAGCACGAAGAGCACGAATGCTGCCATGGACATCATCATCACGACGAACACTGTGAGCATCATCATGAGCACCATCACCACGATGAGCATTGCGGCTGCCATGAGCATCACCATCATCACGATGCCGACGAGGTGTTCCAGAGCTGGGGCGTTGAAACACATAAGAAGTTCGCCCGTGAAGAGCTGGAGAAGATCCTTGCCTCCCTTGATGCAGAAGAAACCTATGGCATTATTCTGAGAGCAAAAGGGATCGTGGAAAGCACAGAGGGTCAGTGGCTTCACTTTGACTATGTTCCCGGCGAAGCTGAGATCCGTAACGGCTGCGCTGCTGTAACCGGCAGACTCTGCGTCATTGGTTCCAAGCTGTCTGATACTGCCGTATCTTCCCTGTTTGGTGTATAAGGAGAGAATCATATGCCCATTCCCGTATATGCTTTTACCGGTTTTTTAGACGCCGGTAAGACAAAGTTTATTCAGGACACTCTCTGCGATACACGGTTTAATGCCGGAGAAAGAAGTCTTCTCCTGCTCTGCGAGGAAGGTGAAGAGGAATATGATCTTACTCCCTACCCGCACAAAAATGTGTTCCGGGAGATCGTGGATCAGGAAACTGTCACCACGGAACAGCTGGCTGCATTGATCAAAAAGCACCGAGCCGAGCGAGTTATCCTGGAGCTCAACGGTATGCTGCAAATTGAGGATTTCTATAATAAAATGCCTGAGGATTGGCAGATCGCCCAGGAAGTGATGTTTGCCGATGCCAATAATATTCTCAGCTATAATGCCAATATGCGCGCTCTGGTGGTTGACAAGCTGATGGGCTGCGAGATGGTGGTCTTCAACCGCGTCCCTGAGGGCATGGATATTATGCCTTTGCATAAGCTGGCACGAGCGGTGAACCGTCGGGTTGGCATTCTGTATGAATATCAAAACGGCACCACGCAATTTGATGATATTCAAGACCCCCTGCCCTTTGATATCAACGCTCCTGTCATAGAAATCAGGGATGAGGATTTTGCTCTTTGGTATCGGGATCTGAATGACGAACCGAAGAAATATAAGAATAAAACCGTATGCTTCAAGGCACAGGTTGCCCGTCTCCGTAGAGAGAAGGACGGATTCTTTGCTCCCGGTCGTTTTGTTATGACCTGCTGTGTGGATGATATCGAGTTTATGGGTATCCCCTGCAAATACGAAGCTGCCAATGAGCTGAAAGTCAAGTCCTGGGTTACGGTTACGGCGAAGATCTCTGTTCGTTTCCATAGTCTTTACCGTGGCATCGGCCCCATCCTGGAGGCCATCACCGTAGTTCCGGCGGAAGCTGCTGAGCAAGAGGTTGCAACATTTTAAGAAAAACGAGGATGTAGCTTATACATCCTCGTTTTTGTCTTCTGTTATGATGGGTTTCCCTGTCAAAACCGTGTTCCGGATAAAAGAAAAAGTCTCCTTCTCCCCTTTTTCCTTCAGCATGACAAGAATATACCGCAGCTCCCTTTTCGTCTGAGGGTTCATCATGGTGTTGTCTTTTCCCTCGGAGGAATTATCCAGATATTCCAAAGCATCGGCATCGGTATAGTTCTTGCCGTGGTAGATCTTGCAGGCAGCAATTCGATCCATGATCATTTCGGCAAAAAACTTGCGCGGCATAGGCATGGCAATGTATTTGCGGGTCTTTAAATCCAGATCTGTCCAATACTCATAGTGGTGTCTGTTTCTGCCCTTATGATGCATCCAGGCTGTAGAATAGCCTACCAGCTCTCTCTCTCGGGAATTGGGACTCCTGGTACCCTGATAGTATCTCGCACCGGTCATAAACTCGGCGGGCGAATACTTGGAAAGGTCATGAACCAGCGCACGCCAATACATTCCGACTCGGAAGCAATGTTTTCTGACCGCCCAGCGGTGTTTGGTGATGGTACAAAAGTGCTTCCAAGCATGCATAATAACTCACCTAATCCTTCAGTTCTTTTTCTAATTTTTGAAGTGCTTTTTTCTCAATACGGCTGACATAGCTGCGGCTGATTCCGCAGAGCGCTGCTACTTCGTTTTGGGTCATCGGAGTACGATTGCCGATTCCGTAACGCAGCAGAATTACCCTCCGCTCCCGTTTGTCCAGACAGGTATCGATTTTGCTGTAGAGCTTGCGATAGATCTCCTGGTCAGAGAGCCTCTCAAACAGATCTTCATCCGAGCATACCACATCCATCAGAGAGAGGGCGCTGCCGTCCTTTCCTGTTTCGATCATTTCGGACAGGGATACATCCGATGCGTTCTTCTTTTGCCCTCGGAAATGCATCAAAATCTCGTTTTCCACACATCGGGCAGCATAGGTTGCAAGGCGAGCTCCTTTTGTACTATCAAATGTGGAGATTCCCTTGATCAAGCCGATGGTTCCGATGGAGATCAGATCCTCCTGATCCGAGGTCTGGGTATAGTATTTCTTCATAATATGGGCAACAAGGCGGAGATTTCTCTCGATCAGAATATTCCTCGCCTGTATATCACCCTGAGATGCCAGCATAAGGTAATGCTGCTCTTCTTTTGAACTCAGCGGTTTTGGGAATGAACCACTATCATTGGAAAGTCGCAGCGAGTAAAGGATGCTGCTGAGCGTCAACCAGACAGCAGCTCCCAGCATAGAACCACCTCCGACTAAGCTTATTCCCAGTCGGCAAGTCCATATGCGTTTTTAATAATCCCGTTTTGCCATCTCCTGCGCAAGAGAAATCAGGAAATCCGCGGAATCAAAGATCTCCAGGCTATGAATGGCTTTTTCCGTCTCTTCGCATACCATTTCTTCGCAGCGGGAAATCCCATAAATCCGCACAAAGGTATTTTTCTTTTCATCGACACCGGTTGCTTTGCCCAGCTTCTGTGCATCACCGATCACATCGAGAATATCATCCCGTATCTGGAACGCAAGTCCGAGGGATTTGGCATAATCATAGGCTGCCTGTTCCTGCTTCCGCGAACCACCGGCAGCAATTACACCGAGAACACAGGCTGCACAGATGAGAGCGCCGGTTTTTCGGCTTTGGATGTCATACACATCCTGCGCAGTGCAGGGACGCTGCTCAGCGTCCATATCCAGGATCTGTCCACCGACCATACCCAGTTCTCCGGCACAGTGGGACAGCATCTTGACAGCGGCAACAATGCGATCTGCAGGAAGCTCGGCTTTCGCCAGCTCCGAAAAAGCTGCGGTCAAAAGACCGTCTCCGGCCAGGATCGCTTTTGCCTCGCCGTAGACGCGATGATTTGTAAGCTTTCCACGGCGATAATCGTCATTATCCATACAAGGGAGATCGTCATGGATCAGGCTGTAGCAATGCACCATCTCCAGCGCTGCGGCAAACGGCATTGCCGATGCAACTTCTCCGCCGCAAAGCTCGCAGAAGGCAAGACAAAGAGCGCCTCGGATGCGCTTTCCCCCGGCGAGGAGGCTGTAGCGCATGGAGTCAAACAACTCCTTCTGGGGAGCATCTTCCGTAAAGCAGTGTTCGAGATACTCGTCGATTATATTCTTATAACTCAGGAGCTTATTCTTCATCTTCAAAGCTCCTTTCCCGGGGCTCACCGTCTGCGCCCTTGCTCAAAAGAACAACCTTCATCTCCGCTTCATCCAGAAGCCTGGTACAGGAGGCCACAAGACCTGTCCCCTCTTCAAAGAGCTTCAATACCTCTTCCAGCGGAACATCTCCGTGCTCCATGCGGTAAACGATCTCTTCCAGCCTGTTTAAGGATTGCTCAAAATTCTTAGATTCCTTCTCCATTGTAAACCTCCTGTATTTCGGCCTTGGCGCAGCCGTCTGAAAAACGTAAGGTAAGGATGTCTCCCTGAGATAACTGGGCAGAAGATCGAATCACCAGATCCTCTTTGGTCGCCATAGTGAAGCCTCTGGAGAGAACCTTCAGAGGACTCAGCGCATCCAGCTTGGCTGTAGCACGAACAAAGCGCTGTTTTTGCTTACCGATCAGCCGGGTTGATGCACCGGACAGGCGACTTAACACGTGATCCAGCTGAAGTCGTCGATCCTGGATATAGTTCATGGGACTTTTTAAGCTTCGGCTCCCGGCAAGGGTGTCTACCCGCTGACGTTCCTGTTTCAACCGCTTCAAGATCAAGGTGCGCAGTATTGCGTTTCGGGAAAGCAATTGCTGCCGCAGTTCCATTTGATCAGGTACTGCCAACTCAGCGGCGTTGGAGGGTGTTGCAGCACGAAGATCCGCAACAAAGTCCGAGATGGTAACGTCCGGCTCGTGGCCAACTGCGGAAATAACGGGGATCCGAGACTCCGCTATGGCACGTGCGACGATTTCTTCATTAAAGGCCCAGAGATCCTCAATAGACCCGCCTCCACGCCCGGTAATGATCAGATCCGCAAGCTGATGCCGATTGGCATAACGGATGGCACCGGCAATTTCTGCAGGCGCTAATTCGCCCTGAACCCTGACGGGCAGAATCTTCACTTCGCAAACAGGATATCGCTTGCGTAAAATACGAAGCATATCTCGTACGGCAGCGCCGGCTGAAGAAGTAATCAATGCGATACGGTGCGGATAACGCGGCAGGGGCTGTTTTCGCTCCGGAGCAAATAATCCCTCGCGGTGCAGCTTTGCTTTCAGCTGTTCAAAGGCAAGATGCAAATCACCGACACCCTCGGGTGTAAGGCTGTTGCAATAGAGCTGATATGCACCGTCACGGGGGAAAACGCTGATTCTCCCGGAGGCGATGACCTTCATGCCGTTTTCGGGACGGAACCGCAGGGAGAAAGCACTGCCCTTGAACATAACGCAGCGAATGGCTCCGCCGGAATCCTTCAGAGAAAAATAATGATGTCCCGAAGGATAGAGCTTATAGTTACTGATCTCTCCGCGAATGGATAGATGATTTAAAAAGGGGTCTTCTTCAAACCGAAGCTTTAAATACTCATTGATTTGAGAGACCTCATAAATTGGCTGCTCCATACTGCGACCTCCATGTTAAGATGGCAGTTCCCATCGCATTGTCTGTGGCAAATTGCGGGGGGCAAAAGACGGCAGGCAGGTTGGCGCATTTTTCTCTCAGAAGAGAATTGGAGGCGACACCGCCGGCAAAAACGACTTCATAATCAGGGTACTCTTTCAGCGCGTTTTTCGTTGCCTTTACAATGGCACCGATGAGACAGCGCAAGGCATAGGCTGCGGTTTCGGCAGGAACGCCCTTATGATAAGAATACACCTTATTCTCTACACCGGACAGGGAGAAAAAAGTACCGTTGACTTTAACAGGAAATACTTCCCGATCTCTCGCCTCTTTGCTGAGGGCATCCAGATGCTTTCCGGATGGGAAAGGAAGACCAAGGAGCTTACCGGTGCGGTCAATAAGCTGACCGGCAGAAATATCCGTAGTTCCGCCGATTTTTTCCGCTTTTACGCTGATCCCCTCCGGCTGAACCAGCAGAAGCTCCGTGGTACCGCCGGACAGATGCCAGGCAAGGTGTGGCCGATCCATGAGATCCATACGACCGGAGGCCCAGCAGGACGCAGCAATATGACCCTGCTGATGGGAAAAGGCGTAAAACGGGATATTGAATGCGGAAGAGATGACCTCTGCCTGAGATTTACCCGCGAGAAAGCAGGGCATATAGCTACCCTCCACGGCACGGGGTCTGGTACTGGCGCCAACGGCGACAAGCTTGTCATGTCCAAAATCGGAAAACAGCCTGTCGGTCAATTCCGGCAGGCGTTTCACATGTGCAAACAGAGCGTCACTCTGACGTAGGCCAAGACTCCCCTGTTCTACATCCAGAAGGCGCGATATGTTATGACCCTCTGCGCCGTCAAAAAGTGCCACAGAGGTGGTGTAATTGCTGGTGTCAAAGGCGAGAACTCTCATTGCTCATTCTCCTTGGCATTTAAGGAGCGGGAGAAACTGCCGAGAATTCCATTGACAAAGGAGACAACTTCCTTGTCCTCATACTTCCGGGTGAGCTCAACACATTCGTTAATAGCAACGCCGGTGGGAACATCGGAAACATAGAGAATTTCAAAAATCGCAAGCCGAAGTGCAGCCTTGGTGAAACGGGAAATACGGTGCAGATTCCAGCCAATGGCATGACGGGAGATCAGGCTGTCCAGCTCCTCGAAGCGCTCTGCCGCTCCACAAACACAGTTGCGGATGTATGTAAGCTGCTTCTTGCTGGGACGCTCTGCATAGACTTCGTTTTCCTCGGCAAGGGCTTCATAGTAACCCTTTTCCAGGCGTTCATCCAGTGCCTGCTCCGGATTCTCACCGGTGTAATCGATCTCATAAAGCAAATGTGCTGCCAATTCTCTGGCATTTGAGCGTGTCATATGTGTTTCCTCCAAATACGGACTAAATGGGGTGCTTTCGCACCCCTTGGTCAGATCAGTTTATTCGCCTTTTGCGAAGGCAATGCCGCAGACGTTAACGTTTACCTTTGCAGGTGTTGCGCCTGTCATAGCGACGATCTCATCGGAAATGGCCTGCTGAACATTCTTGGCCACATCCATTACAGCACAACCGACCTTGACGATCAGGTTACAGGAGACGTCGAAGCCCTTCTCCTGGAAGTTGACACGGATTCCCTTGCGAAGATTCTTCTTGCCCAGAATATTGCCAAGGTCAAAGCTGGTGGTAGTGCTGAGACCATAAACGCCTTCTACCTCGCGAACTGCCAGAGCGGCGATGGAAGCAAGGACTTCTTCAGAAATCAAAATACTGCCATTTTCCTGCTTCTGTACCAAATAATCTTTATTTTCAGCCATGAATATGCCCTCCTCATTGGTGCTGCGGCATAGTACCGCTCATATCATATCTATTTTACCACATTTTTTGAAAATTACAATACCTTTTATTCCACCGGGATGATACGAATATCGGACAAACCGTACTCTGTTTGGGTCATAACAATGTCTGCGAGAAGGGACACATCGGTCTCCGTCATCCCCTCTTCCGGTGACGCAACTGCAAGAGAGATACCGTCATCGGAGATATATGCAACGCAATCGCTGTATCCCTTGGCGATGACCATACTCTCAATCTGGGATTCCGCAAGGGCATCGGAAATGATGCTTTCCAGCTCTCTGCTGGTATCTGCCGTGTTTTCACCACCGGCATAGGCAATGGTTTCCTGCAGAACGGTTACCGCTTCATCTCGGGCAGTTTGTCTGGAAAGTCTCATTTGTGCAAAATAGTCTCCCGTCGTATCCTCCTGCAGCACCTGCTGTGCCTGATTTTCCTCTACCGCCAGAACAAAGGTGGCATCGTCCATGATCTTTTCTGAATTCAGTGCCTCTGTCAAATCCGGTGTACCTGCTCCATAAAGCCAGTTCAGGTATATTCCGGCGCAGGCCAAGACCAGCAAACCGGCGATAACCGCATTTCGTTTCCAGTTTTTCATTGCTACTCCTCCATTAATTCATTTTGACTACAGTGATGTGGTCGCTGCTCAGCCCCGTCAAAGCCGAAACCGCAAGGATCAGATCCAGCTTTACCGCAGGACTGTCTGCACCGCTGCTGACGATCAATGCTCCCTGAAACAGCGGATACTCCACCGTAGATACTGCCAATGTATCATATGCGCTGCCCTCGGACAAAATCACGGTTTTCTTGTCCTCCCTGTTTTCTGTTGAACCTTCCTTTACAGATTGGTCTGATTGAATATCTGCCTGATAAAATGTATAGCTGCTGCGCTGAAGAGTCAGCATTACATCCACCTTGCCCGCGCCATTAATGCGGGACAGGATCTCTTCCAGCTTAACTTCCATCTTTGCTGCATAGTCATCTTCATCCATCGAGGCTGTTTCTGCTTTCGGAGACTCCTTTTCTGATGTTTTATTCCCGGATGGAATCAGCAACAAAACCAAACCCAGGCACAGTACAAGAATTACAAATTTGTTCTTTTTGAGAAAAGCGGAGAGCTTTTGAATCACCGTTTTTACGTCTGCCAACTATTTCCACTCCTGTCTTTCATAGGGGATGTTCAGAGAGTAACACAAATACTCTGCCAAATCTGTTTTCTGCTTCGGAGAAAGGGTTCCTATGACGGTCACCGCATAGGGTACGGGATATTCATCCTCGCTGACCTGAACTCTTGCCTGTATTGTCGCACCGAGTTCTGCAGCTTTTTGCTCTATGTATTGTTCCGTTGTGGATACTACATGCTTTGCCAGCTGCGTCTGCACGTTCTCTTCCAGCGACTCTTTGTTGACTCCAAACTCCCAATTTGACAAGTCTGCCTGCTGTAATAATTCTTCTGCCTTGGGAGCGATGGAAGCGACTACCAACAGCACCAGTATTCCCGTAACAAAGCGCAGAATCCCCTTGATTTTTGGGAGCTGTACCATATGAAGACAGATAGCACTGATCATACATACAGCGGTTACCGATAACAAATAACTTCTGATTTGATCCATTTATGACACCCGCATCATACAGATGATTCCGATGAGCAATAGCAATGCGGAACAGGCACACATTGCCAGGAGATAGCCCATCGCTTTGGAAAATTCTTTCAATAACTTTACCTGAGATGCCAAACCCACAGAGCCGCCGATGGCAGCGGTGATTTTCATCAGAAGATATTGCATTCCAACCTTGAGGATGGGAAGCAAGCAGCTGGCGAACACCCCAAGCATACCAAAGATACCGACAGAGTTCTTCATTATGGCAGCCCCGGAGAGCAACGATTCGGAAGCATCGGAAAGAATGCTGCCGACCACAGGAATCATACCGGAAACAGCTGCCTTTGTTGCTTTTACTGCAGCAGCATCTGCAGTTCCGCTGATGACACCTGTAATTGTCATGTAGGCGAGAAAAATATATAAGATAATACGCAAACTTTTAGAGATAAGCCAGCCGATGAACTCCCTGAGCTCGGACAGCATTTGACTCCCCATGGCAGCCTCCGCCGTTGCTATGGCAAGATAAAAATAGACCATCGGAATCAGGAGCCTGCCGATCAATTGAAGCAGCAGCTGAGAGAAAATTACAGTTCCGGCATAAAGAGCGCTTGCACTGCTGATCCCTCCGCTCATTGCCGTTACAGAAGCCATTGCAGGCAGTAAAATACTGCCGTAGGATGACATATCCTCCGCAATATCGGATGCCATGGTAATCATAGACCGCATCGATCCCATGATTGCCGCACAAATCCCCAGTGCGCCCACCAGATTTAAGATCGTTGCCATAGACTTGTTTGCCGATAAATCAATGGCGGAGCACAAGGTCAAGATACAAAGAAGAATTCCGCACAAGCGCAAGCCATCGTAGAAGCTGCCGAAGCTTTTCTTAAACGTTGATGCGAGAATATTCTCTAAGCTGCTCCAAAAGTCAGTGTCTTGCTCCATGTTTTCGGGAAGAAGCTCCATCGCTTCGTCGGAGAGTCCTTCCGTTAAATCCTCTGTGGAGATAGAAGGCTCTTCTGCCGCTGATACGGTACCGCATAATACAAAGAGAACCAGAAGGGTTATCAGCAATCTGCGCATACTATCCTCCGCTCATTCCTTGAACCATTTCCAGTACGGCCTCCAGCAAGGGCAAGGCGACATAGAGCGCCAATACACCGCCGCACAGCTCAATCAGGGAGGCAACCGCACTCTCTCCGCCGTCTGTACATATGCGTGCAGTGATCTGTGTCAGCAAACCGATTCCTACCGATTTCATTACCGGCTTCATCAACTCCTTTTCCAGACCTGCCATTTCACGCAGACGGGTAAAGAAGGAGAGAATCGGATCAATCATGCGAATCACAAGAATCCCGATCAGCACACAGCAACCTAAGCTGAGAAGCAGCGCCAGCTCCTTGTGAGATTTTTTGATGACAGCGCCTAAAATGATCCCGATAACGGCGATGACCAACGCCTGTAAAAACTGTTCCATCAGAAATCAAAAAGGTTCTTGACCAGATCGAACAGCTGGGCAATCTTCTGGACAATAATCAGAAGTACAACGACCAGACCTGCCAGCGTGGTCATAGTCGCCTGCTCTTCCCTGCCGGAACGGACAAGCACCTGGTTCAAAATGGACACGATAATTCCTACGGCGGCGATTTTAAATATCAGATCGATCTCCATAGATTAGATAAAAAGAATGGCCAGAGCCAGTCCGAGACAAATCCCCAGTGCTGCATAACTCTTTGCCAGCGGCTTTTTCTCTTGCTCCAGACGTTGCGCAGATGCCTGTAATCTGTGGACAGCGATCCGCAACCGTTGGTTCTCCCCTTCTATCTCATAAGCACCAATTCCTTCAAACAGTTCCAGCAAGGTCAGTTGGGCATCTTTGGGCAGCCTGTACTTACGCTCATCGCTCAACAGGCGCTGTACCGCAAGCGATCTTGGGATGCCATCCGCTAAAAGGCGGCTGTATTCTCTAAAAAACACCGAGCAGGTTCCCTTCGTTCGCTTTGATACCGTAGCGCACAGTTTTGAAAGCGGAGAAAGTGTATAGTTCATTTCGCATTTCAGAAGCTGCAAGGCATCCGAAAACGCTTTGACATTGTTCAATTGAACAAAAAACCCATATCCTTTCGCAATCCCGAAGCCTCCTGCACCCATTACAATGAATATGACTCCGATGAGTTTATACATTCGCTATCAGCTCCCTTATCTCCAGTTCCCGATTCTTGGCGATGATGATAATCGTTCGAAACAATTTTGCCTCCAATAGCTGCCGATATACCGGCCGATCCTTTAGCTCACTTTCGTTCGACGCATGGGCTGTGGCCAGAAAACGGACGCCGCAGTAGGATGCTTTGCACATTGCAGAAACATCCTCTACAGAAGTAATTTCGTCCACAGCGATCCATTGGGGATTCATGGTACGCAGCAGCATGGAGATCCCCTCCGATTTGTAAGCGCCGCTGATTACGTCTACGGTAGGACCCAAATCAAACTGTGGCGCTCCATCCAAACAGGCAGCCAGCTCCATTCGTTCATCGCATACGGAGATTCTCCAGCGAAAGCGTTTTGATAATTGCAAAATCAAATCACGCAGCAAGGTTGTTTTGCCCCATCCGGGCGGCGCAACGATTAATGTTGAATCCGGATGAGTCCATAAATACTGTACAGCAGGAAGGGAAAAACCCGGGCGCTGCGAAGCAATTCGAAGATTGATAGAACTTACATCTTTCAGGAAAGCAATTTCATCACTTTTATAAACCGCAGTTCCGCATATTCCCAGACGGTGGCCGCCGGGAACCGTTAGAAATCCTTTTTTCAGCATCTCTTTTGCGGAGTAGATTGCTTGTCCCGTTGCCTGAAGGAGAATTTCTTCCAGGATTTTACCGGTGACAGCGTCTTTATGTAGCTGCATCTCTCCCCTGCCAATCAACAGCGTTGGAGGAAACCCGTTTCTTAGCCTGAATTCCTCAATTTCGCTCTGCTGTGCCGATGACAGTTTGTCCACTGCCTCCGCATATTGTCCCGGAAAATAAGTCAGCACCTGTGATAACCTTTGAATCATCGATCTCACTCCCTGACTCACTTTATGCGGCCGCTAAGTCTTTTAATACAAAAAAGAGGAACTCCGAAGCCGGAGTTCCTCAAATCGATTATTTATTGTTTTTGCTATAGACACGAATTACGGTGTTAATAACCGGAGCGCAGATCAGATTGATCGCAAGCTCAACCAGGAAGTTCACACCGACCAGAACCAGGAACAGGAAAGTAATGGCACTCTTGCCGCCTTCCATGGCGCTGCCGCTAAGTACATCATAGAAGAAGACCAGCACGCCTACGCAGAAGATACCGGTATTCACAATCGGCGCGGTCAAAGCAGCCAGAAGAGAGGAAACATATACTCTCTTGGGCTCGTTACTCTTGCGGGTACCGATTTGATAAACAAGACCGGAACAGTAGCCTGCCGCCACTGCCTTCAAAATACAAATCAGGAAGCAGAGGACGGGGCTGGTATGGAAGAGCAGACCATCGAAATAGGGACTGTTCATTGCGCCGAAAAAGGTCATCAGACCAAAAACAGCGCCGAGAATTGCACCGGCAAGTTTTCCGTAAATGGCAGCGCCAATAATAATCGGAACTAAAACCAGGGCAAAGGAGATATTGCCAAATGTCAGATACTTGGCAATGGACTGCAGGACAACAACAATTGCAATCAGCATTGCCATGCCTACCAGTCGTTTGACGGAGTTGTGCTTCAAAATAATTACCTCCTGCTGTCGCTCCGCTTCTGCGGATGCAACGCAAATTTATTCAGCACATCCCGAAGGATGCAACTGTTAAGGGATTTCCTCCTCAACGGGAGGATTGGGATCGTACTCGCCGTTTTGCATCTGATCCCACTGCTCACGGGTGACCAGAACGTCACGGGGCTTTGCGCCCTTCAAGGGTCCAACAATGCCGCGTTCTTCCATCTCATCCACAATTCGTGCGGCTCTGGCATAACCCAGTTTCAGATGTCTCTGCAGCATGGAAGTGGAGCACTGGCCTGTCTGAAGAACCACTTCGACAGCAGCAGGCAGAAGCTCATCTCCTGCCTCTTCTTCAGGGGCAGTTTTGGTGGCTTCGGCGGTAGAACCCTTGCCGGATTGCTCTGCACGCTTTTCGATCTGTTCCATGATGTCGTTGGAATAATTGCTCTGGGACTGTGCCTTAATAGCAGAAACAACCGCCTGCACCTCGTCATCTGTGACGAAGCAGCCCTGCACACGCTTGGGTTTTCCCTGCCCCAGAGGTGCAAAGAGCATATCGCCCTTACCGACCAGTTTTTCTGCGCCCTGCGTGTCCAGAATAATACGGGACTCCATGGCGGAGGAAACTGCAAACGCAATTCTGGAGGGGATATTTGCCTTCATAAGACCGGTAATCACATCCGCAGAGGGTCGCTGGGTAGCGATAACCAGGTGCATTCCCGCGGCACGACCCATCTGAGCAATACGGCAGATGGACTCTTCCACTTCTTTGGCAGCTGCCATCATAAGGTCAGCCAACTCGTCGATCACAACGACCACCTTGGGCATCTTCTGTTGCTCGGGATCAGCAAAGACAGCCTTGTTGTAGGACTCCAAGTCACGGACACCCAGATCAGACATCAGACGATAACGGCGCAGCATTTCCGTAACGGCCCATTGCAGTGCTCCGGCCGCCTTCTTGGGATCGGTGACAACGGGAATCAGCAAATGGGGGATGCCGTTATAGATACCCAGCTCGACCATCTTGGGGTCAACCATGATCATCTTGACCTCGTCCGGCTTTGCTTTATAGAGCAGAGACAGAATCAGGGTATTCATGCAAACGGACTTACCGGAACCGGTGGTACCTGCAATCAGCATATGGGGAAGCTTTGCAATATCACCGACGATGCAATTACCGCTGATGTCCTTACCGACAGCAAAGCTGACGCAGGATTTGCTGTTGCGGAAGACAGGAGAATCAATGACCTCACGGGCGAATACGGTGTTCACAGCCTTATTGGGAACCTCGATACCAACGACAGAGATTTTATCGGGGATGGCAGAAATACGTACACCGGAAGCACCAAGCGCAAGGGCGATATCCTCGGACAGACCGGTAATTTTAGAAAGCTTAACGCCCTTGTCCAGCTCTAATTCATAGCGAGTAATGGCAGGACCACGGATGACATTGACAATATGAGGCTCAATACCGAAGCTTTTCAGCGCTTCAGCCAAACGGGCGGAGTTCTCGCGCATTTCCGAGGTGGCATCTACCATTCCCTGACGACGAAGCTCTAACAGAGAAACGGAGGGGAATTCATAGTCAGGAATGGTTTCCTGTGTTTTCTCTTCAATTTCCACGGAGATCTCGGCGGCAGCAGCAGCGGCTTCACCCTTTTTCAGCTTCTCTGTGGGCGCTTCCACAGGCTTTTGCGCCACAACAGGAGCAGTTTCTTCTGCATCAAACGGCGCTTCTGCGGGAGTTTCCGCAACGGGAATATCCCGAATCTCATCCTGCGGAACAGGCTTGGAAACCACAGGATCCTGAAGCTCGATCTCGTCAATGGTAACCTGATCCCTTTCGATATCGATAGGACGAAGAATCTCCCGGCTGGGTTCTTTCTCTTTTTTCTTTTTCTTCAACGCAGGAGGGTCATCCACGGGCAGATCATAATCTGCAATGGAATGCTTCTTCTCATAGCTGGCAATTCGCTTGTTGGCGACATGATTTACCAGACGCTCCGCAGGATCAATCTCCTCCTGCGGTTCCTTCTCCTTCTTCTCGATACGGGGACGCTTTTTAATGGCTGTAATCAAGCCGTTCACCGTAATTCGCACGGCACGAAGGGCCTGGACGATAATTAACAGAATCAGGACAATAATTGCGCCGGCTTTGGTAAGGCAGAGCTGAAGCAGCTCAGCCAAACCACCCGCAATCGCACCGCTTCCGTCCCAGGAAGGAGCGTTGCGATACAAGTCAATGAGATTCAGCGGAACCTCGTCACCCACAAGCTCCATAATGATATGTAGCAGAGCCGGCAGGGTGATCAGGAAAGACATAATGCACAGCACACGGACGATAACAGGTCTGCCCTTGCTGCGGAAAAGGATCACTCCGCTCCAAACCAGCATTACAGGCAGAAGATAACGACCGAATTGTCCGATCAGGCCGCAAATCAGAGTGCCCATGGGGCCAATGAGAAATGCATCCGTATTAAAACAACAGATAATAGCGAAGAGCGCGGCGACAACAAAGATGATACCTGTGATCTCCCGTCGGTTCTGTTGCTCTTTTTTCGTTTCATTCGCCTTCTTGCTTGCCATAGCGGCCTGAGAAGGTTTTTTCTTTGCATTTTGAGCCATAATTTACTCCTTAGTTAATAGTCAAGCGTTGATCAAAGACAGGATCAGCATTACAATGGCGATTGTCCAGCAATAACCGGAAAAGGCACCCAATTTCTGCTGTCCCAGCATATACCGAAGATACTGAAGTGCAAGATAGCCGAAAACCGTGGCACAAACCATAGCCAGCAGGAACGAGAGCAAAACAGAGGCAGCGAAGGAGCCGTAAAGAAACGCTCGAATAAGATAATACAAGAAAGAGATCCCTTGATAAGCTACAAATAAAAGCAGACTGTAGCGAAGAGCATAGCCGGAGCTGAGTCCTCTGGCATGGCCGACAGACAGAGAGCTGCCGAATACAGAGAATCCGGGGAATACAGAAGCGGCAGATGAAGCGCCTATTAACAGAGCGTCGGGAAGAGTGGTTTCTCTCTCGTACTTCTTCCCTTCCGCCCCACGATTGCAAAGATAGAGAAATAAGCCGTTGGCGCCGAACAAAAGTGCGCTGTAGAGCAAGTGGATCATACGGTCTGCAGATGCACGATAAATAAAGGACAGGCACAGTAACAGGAAAGAGTAGAATACCAAAGATAAGGTTCTTCTGGATAAGAGATCCTTCTTCTCTCCACGTCGGATTTTCCTGACACCAAGAATTCCAAGTAACTCGTTGCCTGTTTTCCTCAATTCGCCGGCTGAACCGAAAATAACCGCAACCATAATTCCGAGGCTAATGGCTGCACGGATATAATAGCCGCTGCCCTCTGTTAAGGAGGAAAGATTGAATGCTCCCCGCAGAAAGGCATAGTGCCCGTTAAAAGAAATCGGCAAAAGCTCGGTGATTCCACCAAATATGCCGTATATAATCGCTTCCCAAATCTTCAAGACGCATCTCCTCAGCGTTTCTTTCTATTTCAGGAACATATTATAGCACACTTTTTTCGAAAATACTATCCTTTTTCCAGAATTCTCTTTGTCTTGTTCTCATCGATCATTTCATGCAGCGTATCCAATGCATGATGGAGATTACCCAGTTCATCAATCAGGCCGCTTTCAACTGCCTCTTTGCCATAGACAATGGTTCCCACATCTGTGGCAATTTGCCCCGTCGCCATCATATACTCCGAAAACCGCTCTCTGCTGATCTTGGAGTTTGCGGTTACAAAATCTGTAATCTGCTCCTGAATTCGCTGAAAATAATGATAGGTCGCAGGCGCACCCACCACAACACCGCTCATCCGGACAGGATGAATCATCATACTTGCGGTATGGGCAATCATACTCCTCTTTGCGGAAACCGCAAGTGGGATTCCGATGGAATGTCCCCCACCCAGCACCAAAGATACGGTGGGTTTCCGCATACCTGCAATCAACTCGGATATCGCAAGTCCTGCTTCAATATCGCCGCCGACGGTATTCAGAAGCAAAAGTAAACCATCGATTTCTTCGCTTTCCTCAATTGTAGCTAAGAGAGGCAGTACGTGCTCGTACTTCGTCGTCTTGACGGAGTCCGGAGCAACCTGATGTCCCTCTATCTGACCGATTATGGTCAGGGTATAAATACAGCCCCGCTCAGATTTGGTTAAGCCTGATCCGAGGTTTTCTACACGTTCCTGCGTTTCATTTCTCTGCTCTTCCATAATTACCTCCCAGTATTGATGTTGTTATTATGTCACTAATTTAATATTCTATCTTGAAAAATAAAGAAAATAGTGTTATTCTAATAAAAAACAAAAAGGAGTATATGAACATGCAATATGAATTTAAGACCAGTGGCGTTTGCGCTGCCAAGATCGTTTTTGAAGTAGAGGATGAGATTGTACATAATGTACGTTTTATCGGCGGCTGCTCCGGTAATACACAGGGCGTGGCTAAGCTTGCAGAAGGCATGAAAGCCGATGAGGTTATTTCCAGACTCCAGGGCATTCGCTGTGGCATGAAGGCAACCTCCTGCCCGGATCAGCTGGCAAAAGCACTGCTTGCAGCAAAGGGTTAAGATAACGAAACAGCGGAGCTGACGCTTCGCTGTTATTTATTTAGAAAAGGAAGCGCCGTGGGTTTTTGTCCCACGGCGCTTGTTGCGTTATTTTGAAATTACTTGATGAGGCTGTCGAAGTAGACCTTGGCGCTGTCGCCGTAGTAGATGCAGTTTCTCACCAGAGCGGCAAGGGCGGCATCGGAGGAGTTGATGTTGCTCTTGGCATAGGCTTCAATGCTGTAGCCCACATTCTGGGAGGCAACCCGGTCGCCTACGTAAGCCACGAAGTAGTACATATCACGCATATTAGCGGACTTCACACCGGTGAAGGTCACCTGGAGTCTGCCATCGTCCAGCTCGGTGAACTGGGTGAGGGTATCGACAACTTCACCCTTTTCGTTCAGAACCTTGACGGAGGTGATGTCGGCCTTGGTGTAACCAGAGGCAATGGTCAGCTTGGCATTGATCTCGGTCTTGTCTGCGAAGTTGACGTTGAAG
>JAZNVK010000233.1:0-3196 GCA_045592805.1 Faecousia sp. | reverse complement strand
TTCGCCATTCACCATTCACTATTCATCATTCACCACTCCAACGCTAAATTTCCGTTTACCGCAGCGATTGACACATCATTCCAAAAAAGAACAGGCTTGCTAAGCCTGTTCTTCTCTTTCAAGGAGTTTTAAGGGAATAATCTCTGCCGGCCTTTGGCACTCTCTTGCTTTCCAGCCGGCAAGAAAGGCGGCACGGACAAGAGTAAAAATAGCAGCCTGCGCCTGATCGTAGGCTTCCTGCTCTAAAAACTCGGAAAAGGCCAGTTCAAAATTATCATTCTGCATGATCGTCACATCCCCTCTCTGCTCTGTATTATATCACAAAAACGAGTAAATACAACACAATATGAGTATTTACACAGACTGAGTTGTTAATATTTTGAGTCTTTTGCTCTAAAATAGATACAGAGGTGATCTGCGTGGATCGACACTATAAGGAATACATCCAAATCGGATTGAATATTATGCGCTGCAGGAAAGAGCAAGGCTTGACCCAGGAACAGCTGGCAGAAATGACGGGGTATAGCCGCAACCATATTCAGCGAGTGGAGACGGCAGCCTCCAAGCCTACAGTGGGACTGCTCCTGGATTTATCGGCAGCTTTGGATGTGCCTGTAGAACAGCTTTTAGAAATTCGTAGAAAATAAAACGGTGTGCAAAATACAATTGCACACCGTTTTGCGACCTTAAAGGCATTAGCTTCCTTCCACAAAACCAGCATTGATTATTTGCCGGACTTGACGGATGAGAAAAAGCCATATCTACCGAAACGGAAATAACGACAAAGCGACAAGTTTCTTTCCGAAACTTGTCGCTTTTGTGTATTTATCGTGCGGGGAAGGGGTATTTCTCCAGATAGTGCTGGTAGCGCTCCTGGAAGCTCTGGCTGCTGCCGGTCTTGACCTCGTTGAGGTACTCGTGGGTCTCGAAGCTGCCCTGGGTGGTCTCGATGAGAGCAACGGCGATGTTGGAGCAGTGGTCAGACACACGGGAGTAGTTGTTGAGGATGTCGGACAGGACGAAGCCGGTCTGGATGGTGCAGCGGCCGGCCTGCAGACGCTCGATGTGAGAGGTCTTGCTGGCGGCAATGAGGCTGTCGATGACCTGTTCCAGGGGCTCAACCTCACGGGCAGCATCGATATCGTCGGCCTCGAAGGAGTCGATGGTCAGGGAAAGGATCTCGATCAGCGCATTGGAGAGGTTGGTGATCTCCGCCTGGGCATGCTGGGAGAAGGTGATCTTCTTGGTGTGGATCTCCTCGGCGGAGTGTACCAGATTCACAGCATGGTCGCCCAGACGTTCCAGGTCGCCGATGGTGTGGAGCATGGTGGAGACACGGCGGCCGTCCACATCGGTGAGGCTTCGGCCGGAGAGCTGTACCAGGAAGGTACCCAGCTTATCCTCGTAGTCGTCCAGCTCGGCTTCCATTTTCAGGATGGCCTCCGCCTCTTTTTCGGAGTAGTTACCGCAGAGCTTGATAGCACCGGAGATGGTGTCCTGCGCCAGGCGAGCCATCTTGTGGGTCATGTTGGCGGCCTCATTGACAGCCATGGCAGGCTGAGCCAGCAGGCGCTCGTCCAGGAAGGCGTACTGTTCCTTCTTTTTGGCGGGGCGCACCACGAAATTGGCAAAGGCCTCCAGCTGCTTGACAAAGGGGCAGAGCATGGCGGTGGTGGAGCCGTTGAAGATGGTATGCACCACAGAGATACCGAAGGCATCGATATCCGTGTCTACAAAGGCGAAATTGAAGATGGCATCTGCCGTATAGAAGAGGATCAGGCAGGCAACGGTGCCGATGAGGTTAAAGGTGATATGCACCACGGAGACCTTCTTGGCGTTCTTGTTGACGCCGATGGAGGAGATCAGGGCGGTGACACAGGTGCCGATGTTCTGACCCATGATAATGGGAATGGCTGCGCGGTAGCTGATGCCGCCGCCCATGGCCAGGGTCTGCAGCATACCTATAGAGGCAGCGGAGGACTGGATGATGCCGGTGATGACAGCGCCCACCACAACGCCCAGTACAGGATTGCTGGCGAAGGTGCCCATGATGTTGGCCAGAGCGTCGCGATCCAGATTTTCCACAGAATCGCCCATGAGCTTCATGCCGTACATCAGGACGGCGAAGCCAACCAGGATCTTGCCCATATCCTGGCGCTTGCGCTTCTTGGACATCATAATCATCAGGATACCCAGGAGCGCGAAGGCAAGAGAGAAGTTCTCAGGCTTCAGCAGGGCGATCCAGCCGTCGCCCTCCACGCCGGAGAGGGAGAGGATCCAGGGGGTCAGGGTGGTACCGATGTTGGAACCCATAATCACGCCGATGGTCTGACCCAGGCTCATGATGCCGGAGTTGACCAGACCTACCAGCATAACCGTCATGGCAGAGGAGGACTGGATGGCGATGGTGATCACGCCGCCCACGACCATGCCCTTGAAACGGTTAGAGGTCATTTTTTTCAGGGAACGTTCCAGAGAGCCGCCTGCTACCTTACTCAGACCGCCGGACATAACGTCCATGCCGTAGAGGAAGAAAGCAAGACCGCCCACCAGCTTCAGAATGCTGATCAGAACTTGCATACGTATAGCTCCGTTTCTATCTTTTTGTCAGGGGGAGCAGGTTGAGAACCTACCCTGTATTTTACTATAAATTAACCGCGAAGTAAAGTCAAGTCTAAAGTGCTTTGCAAGAGAAAAAAGACAAGCCAAAGAGGGCAAGGGGGTGACAATAGGCGGAGCGTTGTTTTAGTAACTAATGACGAATAACGAAAAGTGAATAACTGTGGTATCGGCTTCGCCGATGGATTTGAAATAGAGTCAAATAGATGTTTGTCGGTCTGTTGGCTTCCACCTAAATCCACCTTTTCAATAGAAGTACAGGCTACCGAAAAGCCATGTCATTGCGAGGAGGGCGTAAGCCCGACGTGGCAATCCGTTCCAAAAATGTTTCGAGTATATGGGAATTTAGTGTAAAACGGTAGTTTTTAAGGATGCGGATTGCCACGTCGCTACGCGCCTCGCAATGACATTGCGTATTTGATGCCTGATTCATAGCCTGAAAATCCTCCTAATACGGGAGCCTTTGGTTGCGACAAACTGTTCGGCAAATTTCTGTTTGACGGACGAAATAATGCAAATCTGTAGCGAAGGCACACCTTCGTTCTTAGTCATTAGCTATTCGTCCACAGCATTCAGG
>JAZNVK010000232.1:0-4826 GCA_045592805.1 Faecousia sp. | reverse complement strand
TTCGATTATATGGGAATTTGGTATAAAACGGAGGGTTTTAAGGATACGGATTGCCACGGCCACAAGTGGCCTCGCAATGACAATGCGTAATTTGATGCCTTACTCATAGCCTGAAAATCCTCCCGATACGGGTGGCTTTGGATGCGGCAAACTGTTCGACAAATTTCTGTTTGACTTACTGCGAACGGAGTTTATTTTTAGCCTTAATGTACAATTTTAGTACCTTTGTGCTAAATATGCGCGGTTTACATAATTATATTATGGTAAATTTACAGAGCAGCCGTAGGTGCATTGCCTGTCGGTGATGCCACGGGCAGGATATATCCTGCCCCTACGCATTCTGACGGTGGTGCGGTGGGTTTCGGCGCGCCCGGTAGTCGCGCCCTACGGTGGTAATTGGCAGTGCAGCCAACAGTTCGGCAAATTTCTGTTTGACTTACTGCGAACGGAGTTTATTCTTAGCCTTAATGTACAATTTTAGGTACCTTTATACCAAATATGCGCGGTTTACATAATTATATTATGGTAAATTCACAGAGCAACCGTAGGTGCGTTGCCTGTCGGTGATGCCACGGGCAGGATGTATCCTGCCCCTACGGGTTGTGATGACGGTGCGGCAGGTCTCGGCGCGCCCGGTGATCGCGCCCTACGGTGGTAATTGGCAGTGCAGCCAACAGCTCGACAAATTTCTGTTTGACTTACTGCGAACGGGGTTTATTTTTAGCTTTAATGGACATTTTTAAGTTCCTTTGTGCTAAATATATGTGGTTTACATAATTATATTATGGTAAATTTGCGGAGCAGCTGTAGATGCATTGCCTTTCGGTGATGCCACGGGCGATTGATAATCGCCCCTACGGGGTTGATTGCAAATGCATCCATCTGTTCGGCAAATTTCTGTTTGCACTTGAAATTATACTATGCTCATGGAGAGATCATTATGGACAGACTCAATCGGGTGGCCGCTGTGACCCGGGAAAAAGAGGAGCAGATGCTCCTGATCCGTGCGCTGGATAAATTAGAGCGGGGCATGGAACGGGAGATCCCCGTCCACACCGCCTTTTTATCCCCCGGAGAGCAGGCGCTTTTGCGCCAATTGCTGCCCAATTGCTGCTTTTTCGGTGGTACGGAGCATGCCGAGCGCAAAGTCGCCTATTACCTGCCGGATTATCTGACCCGGGAGGACTATTTCTCTGCAGAGGGTCCCATCTCCTGCCTCCGCTGCCGCTTTTACGAGGCGGGTGCGGTGGGACATCGGGATCTGCTGGGGGCGCTGATGGGAACAGGCATCCGCAGAGATGCCGTAGGCGACCTGTGTATTCGGGACAGGGATTGCGACATCTTTGTCCTGGCAGATCTGGAGCATTATCTTCTGGATAATCTCATCAGCGCCGGTCGCCAGCATCTGCAAATAGAAAAAATCCCCCTTGCAGAGGCCGTAAAGCCGCCTCAGCAGATGAAGGAGCTGCACGTCACTGTCAGTACCTTGCGCTTTGACAGCGTGCTCTCTGCCGGTTTCCATCTCAGCCGCTCTGCCACTGCCGATGCCATTCGGGCAGGTCTGGCATCATTGGACAGCCTCACCTGCCTGAAGCCCGACCGCACGGTGCAGGAGGGCAGCGAGCTGTCCCTGCGGGGCAAGGGCAAGCTGAAGCTCCTCTCCGTAGACGGCACTACCCGAAAAGGCCGTCAGGGTTTGACCCTGGGCATCTATATTTAATGTAAATTTGGGCATACTAAGCACATCATCCCAAAAGGAGTTGTGCAAATGATCGAACAGGATACCATCAAGCTGCTCAGAGAGTGCGATGCCGGCATTAAAATGGGCATCAGCTCCATTGACGACGTGCTGGATCGGGTGAAGAGCCGCGCCTATTACGCAGACCTGCAGAATTGCAAAAAGGAGCATGAGCAGCTGCAGGGAGAGATCCAGGGGCTTCTGAGCAAATATCAGGACGAGGGCAAGAACCCCAATCCCATTGCCAAGGGCATGAGCTGGGTCAAGACCAATGTAAAGCTGGGCATGGAGGAGTCCGATGCCACCATCGCCGGTCTCATGACCGACGGCTGCAACATGGGAGTTAAATCCCTCAACCGCTACCTGAACCAGTACGAGGCCGCTGACGAACGCAGCAAGGACATCACCAAGCGGCTGATCCACCTGGAGCAGCGCCTGATCCACCAGAGCAGCGGATATCTGTAAGGAAATGCAGCGAGCCGTTACGTCCTGCTGCCGGACGTCGGGCTGCTCCATTCGCCAATAAAAAAACGAGCCTGCGTCACTTTTTTGTGATGCAAGCTCGGTTTTTTGTATTCATCTTTTCGGGGGATATGGGGTTTTTACATCCGTCAGGCCGATAAGGTAGTCTACGCTGACACCGTAAAACTTCGCAAGCTTTGCGGCGTATTCCAGAGGGAACACACGTTCTCCACGCTCATACTTGGAATACAGGGAGGGATCGCAACCTAAATACAGCGCCAGTTCCAGCTGCTTCAGATCCCGGTCTTCCCGCAAATCCCGGATTCGTAATTCCATATAGATATCACCTCGTAAAATAGCTAAGAGAAATCATACAATAGGACAATATGGCCTATTGACATTATGGACAATATGTCCTAAAATAGTTGTGAGGTGATTGTATGCCAGACTACAAAGAAATGTACTTGACCCTTTTTCGCGCAACTGAGCAGGCGATAAATCTTCTGATCGAAGCACAGAGAAAAACGGAAGAAGCCTATTTACAAGATGAGAATACACCCATATTATCCATTTGTCCTGTGGCGGAAAGCGCTGAGGACTCTTTGACAAATAATTCGGACAAAACAGTTGACAAAAGCCGAAAAACTTGCTAAAATATCCACCGATATCGTACAAAATTTGCAATGAGGAAGCCGATCTGTGCTGAGAGCTTCAGCGAGCGGGGGAGGGTGTGAGCCCCGCAGCCCAGACGTACAGACAGCCACTTCCGAGCAGCCTGCGAGGAGCAGGACGGTTCATCTCCGTTACAAGATGGCTAAGATGCCGCCTCCGGCGCTAAATTAGGGTGGTACCGCGATCAAACCTCGCCCCTATTGTGTGGGTGGGGTATATTTTTTTATTGGAGGATTATCCATGGCAACGAAAAAGTACGGCGTAAACGAACTCAGAGAGATGTTCCTGTCCTACTTCGAGGAGAAGGGACATCTGCGCCTTCCCAGTTTCTCTCTCATTCCCCAGAATGATGCATCCCTGCTGCTGATCAACTCCGGCATGGCTCCCATGAAGCCCTATTTCAAGGGCGAGGTCGTGCCTCCCCGCCGCCGTGTCTGCACCTGCCAGAAGTGCATCCGTACCGGCGACATTGACAACATCGGCCACACCGCCCGTCACGGCACCTATTTTGAGATGCTGGGCAACTTCTCCTTCGGTGACTATTTCAAGCACGAAGCCATCGCCTGGTGCTGGGAGTTCTTGACCAAGGTCTGCGGTCTGGAAGAGGATCGCCTGTTCCCCTCTGTCTATGAGCATGATGATGAGGCCTTCGAGATCTGGCACAAGGAGATCGGCATCGATCCCAGCCGCATCTACCGCTTCGGCAAGGCTGATAACTTCTGGGAGCATGGCTCCGGCCCCTGCGGCCCCTGCTCCGAGGTCTACTATGACCGTGGCGAGAAGTACGGCTGCGGCAAGCCCGATTGCACCGTAGGCTGCGACTGCGACCGCTATATGGAGGTCTGGAACAACGTCTTCAGCCAGTTCGACAACGACGGCCAGGGCAACTACTCCGACCTGGCGCAGAAGAACATCGACACCGGCATGGGTCTGGAGCGTCTGGCCGTGGCCTGCCAGGATGTGCCCAGCCTCTTCGACGTGGATACGGTCATGAACATCACCAATAAGGTCACTGAGATCACCGGCGCTTCCTATGGCATGAGCCGTGAGAAGGACGTGTCCCTCCGTGTGATCACCGACCATATCCGTGCCTCTACCTTTATGATCTGCGACGGCGTTCTGCCCTCCAACGAGGGCCGTGGCTATGTGCTGCGCCGTCTGCTCCGACGAGCTGCCCGTCACGGCAAGCTTCTGGGTGTCAACAAGCCCTTCCTCTGCGACGTGGTTCCCACGGTCATCCGTGAGAATGAGGGTCACTATTCCGATCTCCGTGAGCGTGCGGATTATATCATCCGTGTGGTCCGTGTGGAGGAGGAGAACTTCGCCAAGACCATCGACGGCGGCATGAAGATCTACAGCGAGATGCTGGCAGCCCACAAGGAGCAGGGCGAGACCACCTTCTCCGGCGCCGATGCCTTTAAGCTCTATGATACCTACGGCTTCCCCATCGACCTGACCATCGAGATGGCCAAGGAAGAGGGCATGGAAGTGGATCTGGAGGGCTTCAAGAAGTATATGCAGGAGCAGAAGCTCCGCGCCCGTGAGGCCCGCAAGGCTCTGGGCGACCTGGGCTGGGCCGGTATCGATTTCGGCCAGGAGATCCCCGAGACCGAGTTCGTTGGCTACGATGCCACCGAGACCGATGCCACCGTCCTTGCCATCGTCTCCGAAGAGGAGCATCGGGAGGAGATCGGCCAGGGTGCCGAGGCGATCCTGGTGCTGAACCAGACCACCATGTATGCCGAGATGGGCGGCCAGATCGCCGACCACGGCACCATCGAGACCGCCGAGGGCATCTTCGAGGTCAATGATGTCCAGAAGAACAAGGGCGGCAAGTATATGCACTACGGCGTGGTCAAGTCCGGCTCCGTCAAGGTTGGCGACAGCTGCACCGCGGCCATCGACATGGAGCGCCGCGCTGCCATCCGCCGTGCCCATACCGCCACCCATCTGC
>JAZNVK010000231.1:0-6697 GCA_045592805.1 Faecousia sp. | reverse complement strand
GGGTTTTAAGGATACGGATTGCCACGGCCACAGGTGGCCTCGCAATGACATTGCGTAATAGGTTGTCTCTCACATAGTACGAAATTATTCCTAATACTGGAGGCTTTGGCTACGACAAACTGTTCGGCAAATTTCTGTTTGACGGGCTAAATATTTCAAATCCGTGCCGGAGGCACACCTCAGTTTTTAGTCCTTAGCTCTTAGTTGTTAGTTCCTAAACAGACCGACAAATTTCTGTTTGACGGGCTAAATATTCCAAATCCGTGTCGAGGCACACCTCAGTTTTTAGTCCTTAGCTCTTAGTTGTTAGTTCCTAAACGGACCGGCAAATTTCTGTTTGACGGACGAAATAATCCAAATCCGTGCCGCAGTCACACCTTTGTTCTTAGTCATTCGCTCTTAGTTTCTCAACAGACTGACAAATTCCCGTCTGTCTTCCATGGCGCTTTTCTCCGCAACCGAACTGATTTTTTACAGGTCCACCGTCAAGGGTCAGGGTTTCCTGACTCTTGACGGGACTTTTTGCCTTGCAATGGGGAATTCCCTATGCTAAAATAGATTTAGTCGTTGCAACGGCAAATAAAGTACAGAAGAATAGAGGAGGAGCAACTTATGTTTGAAAACCCCAGCGGAAAAGTCAAGGGTCTTGCCCTCGGCGCTTTTATCCTGGAGTCCCTCAGCGCATTCATCACAGGCATCGTCCTGTGGGAGGACATTAAAGGTCTGGCTCTTTTGGTCATTTTAGGCGGAGTTCTGGTCGCCTATGTGACGTCGATCCTGTTCTATGCCTTCGGCGAGATGGTGGAGGCTACGGCGCAGACCCGTGATCTGCTTCTGAAAGCAAGAGAATGGAACGAAAAAATACCAAAAGCAAGACCTGCGGCGCAGCAGCTGGAAAAACCTGTTTCTGTGGCTGTCCCGACTCCCAACTCCGTAAAACCGGCAATGGTTCAACCCAAAACCGTCGTTGCTGAGGCGAAGCCTGTGGATGAGAATATGATCGCATGCAGTGCTTGCGGCACTGTCCAACGCAAGAACCGAAATATTTGCTTCCAATGCGGCGCAAAACTGACGAAGGAAGGTTAACAGAACAATGGACGAAGAGAAAGAGATGTTCCAAACTGAGGAAACCCCGGCAGAAATGCCGGAAGTAACTGAGGAAATCCCGGCAACGGATGAGCCTGTCGAAGGAGAAGGCAGTCCCGAGGAAACGACAGATGAGATCCCTGAGGCCGAGGTAGTGGAAGATCCGCAGCCAACCAAGAAGCGCAAGGGCTGGATCTGGGCGATAGTGATTGCTGTAGTGGTGGCGCTGGGAATTTTAATTGTTGTTTTCGCCACTGACTCCTGCGGCGGCGACTCCGACAGCAGCCAATCCCAATCCTATGTCAACCCCTATGTATCCATGGTCAAGAACGCGAGGAACAGTAGCTACGGCATTACCTACGGCGCAGCCTTTGACCGCTTTTTCTCCTCTCCCGAGTGGTCCTACTTCAAGGCGACCACCGGCGAGCATGTGGTGGAATTTGAAGGCGATTTCCTCTACGACGGCGCCCGAGCCAGGGCGACCATACAGTTCGTGCTGGATATGTCCGAGGGAACCATGACGGTCTACCACCTGTCCATCAACGGCCAGTCTCAAAGCCGCCTCCTTCTGACCGCCCTGGTAAATAAAGTGTTCGAATCCTACTAAAAAAAGCGGGCCTTCGCCAAAAAAGCGAAGGTCCGTTCTTTATATCCATATAAGTATACCATAATATAATTATGTAAACCACACACATAAAAGAACAAATTTTGGAAAAGGAACAGAAGACCGTATCTCGAGTTTGCAAGAACGGACGATGCTGCGATGGGTGTTGGTGTGGACATCCGTTGCGCCGAAGTTTTACGAGCAGAAAAATGTCACAAAAATGAAAACCCCTGTGGCAGCTGCGAAATACAGCTATCACAGGGAATTTAGCATGACAAAGTCGGGATTACAGATTTGCGTCCAGAGAACACTTGGCAGCAGCTACCAGATCCGCAAGAAACTGCGCCTGCGAGGGGGAACAAGTCTCCAGAACGCTTTGAATTTTATCGTTGGCAATATTTTTGATTCCCACAGGATCATCAAACAGCAGCGTATCTGTCCGAACGCCCAGGGTTGTTGCCAAATCCACCAAAACCGAGAGACTCAGCTTGGTGTTTCCGGTTTCAATGTGGCTCATATGGGTCACAGAGATCTGCACACGCTCTGCCAGCTGCTCCTGAGACAGCCCCTGCGCCTTGCGAACCTTCCGAATGCGTTGTCCGATTGCATAATAATCCATAAATTTCCACCTATACAGTTAATTTATGCTTGAATTATATAGGCATTCGTGCTAAGATAAAATAAACTATATAGGCTAAAATATGCCTAATCGGTTTAAATATGGGAAGAAAGAGGGATACCGATGAGAGCGGATGTTTGTGTCTATTTCGAGAAAGAATTACCGGTCGTATATCGCGCATATGTTGAGGCAATCACCAAGCACCTGGGAAAGGAATGTAAAGAAGAGCCCTATCATACGATCACTTTTGCTCTGAATTATTCTTTCAGGTATAATATGAACGGTGGTGCCTGTACGGTGCGACTGATGCCGCACAAAAATGGTACAGCCGTCAACCTCAGATATACCATAGCTCAGGCTTGGGGGGCCAATTATGAAGGGCACAGCAGCGTGTTGCATGGCTATGTAGAGGCCATTCTCCATGTGAACGGCTCGTGGGCCAATATCCCGGTTGAGCGGTTTACGTTATCGGAAAACCAGATTACGCCGGAACCTGATAATACTCCGCAGCCCGATGTTCCGGCTGCACCCTCTGTACCCGTAATGAATTACGCCGAGGTAGCAAAAACGCTGGCTGAATTCAAGAGCCTTCTGGATGCAGGTGTTTTGACTCAAGAGGAGTTTGACAAAATCAAGGAAAATCTGTTAACGCCGTTGAAAACGGGTTTTGCAGCGGAGAAATCCGAACCTGCGGAAGATAATACGCCCGTTTCTGCGCCGGTGGAAAAAGTAGCCACAAGACCGGATCCGAACAATCCAAATAAGTTTATCTGCACTGCCTGTGGAACATCTCAGCCCAACAACCGCGGAGTCTGCTTCCAGTGCGGTGCGAAGCTGAAATAATCCAATCAGACCAAATTACAGATGATCCCGAAAAGAGCTTTTCTTTTGGGGTACTTCATTTCCATATTACGAATGCCCCGTGGCGGCTGCGGTTTGCAGCTACCACGGGGCATTGGTTTGCTTTTAGATCTCCATGATCACGGGGAGGATCATGGGGTTGCGTTTGGTGTTTTTGAAGAGGAACTGGCTCAGGTCGTTTTTGATGGTGGACTTGATGGTGGCCCAGTCGGAGATCCTTCTGGCCTGACAGACCTCCAGGGAGTGGGTGGCGATCATGCGCAGGGCTTCCATGAGATCCTCGTTGTCCTTCATATACACGAAGCCGCGGCTGATGATGTCGGGGCCGGAGAGGACAGAGCCGTCCTCGCTGGACAGGTTCACGCATACCACGATCATGCCGTCCTGGGCCAGATGCTTGCGGTCCCGCAGCACCACGCTGCCCACGTCGCCCACGCCGGTGCCGTCCACCAGGATCTTTCCGGCGGTGACGGTACCGGCCGGCTTGCAGGTCTTGGGGGTGCATTCGATGACCCGACCGATGTCGGAGATCAGGATATTCTTGGGGTTCATGCCCATCTGACGGGCGATGGCCGCATGCTTCTGCAGGTGGCGCTGTTCGCCGTGGAGGGGGATGAAGAACCGGGGCTTCACCAGGGTGTGGATGATCTTCAGCTCCTCTTGGCAGGCGTGGCCGGAGACATGGAGTCCCTCCAGCTTGTCGTAGATCACGTCGGCCTGCTTGCGGTAGAGCTCGTTGATGATCCGGGATACCGCCTTCTCATTGCCGGGGATGGCGGAGGCGGAGATGATGATCTTGTCCCCGGGCTGGATCTCCACCTGACGGTGGGAGGAGAAGGCCATGCGGTACAGGGCGGACATATTCTCGCCCTGAGAGCCGGTGGAGACGATGACGATCTTGTCCTTGGGCAGGGACTTGATCTGGTTGATATCCACCAGGGTTCCCTCGGGGATATCCAGATAGCCCAGCTCCGTTGCCACCTTCAGGATATTCTCCATGCTGCGGCCGGTGACGGCCACCTTGCGGCCGTGCCGTGCGGCGATGGAGAGGACGGCCTGAATGCGGTGCATATTGGAGGCGAAGGTGGTGACGATAATGCGGTTTCTGCAGCCCTTGAAATGCCGATCCAGACCCTCTGCCACCAGGGACTCCGAGGGGGTATAGCCGGGGCGCTCGGCATTGGTGGAGTCCATCAGCAGGGCGTAAACGCCCTCCTTGCCCAGAGTTCCGAAACGGCTGAGATCGGTGATGCCGTCCTCGCTGGAGGCATCGATCTTGAAGTCACCGGTGAAGATTACGTTGCCCACAGGGGTCTTGACGCAGAAGGCAACGGCATCAGCGATGGAGTGGTTGACGTGGATGAATTCCACGCTGAAGCAGCCGGCCTTCACCACGTCACCGGGCTTATGGGTGACCAGCTTGGTCTTGTCCGTGAGGCCGTGTTCCTCTAACTTCAGCTTAATGAGCCCCAGGGTCAGGGGCGTGGCGTGGACGGGGGCATTGACGGCCTGCAGCACATAGGGCAGAGCGCCGATGTGATCCTCGTGTCCGTGGGTGATAAAGAAGCCACGGAGCTTCTGCTGATTTTTGGCAAGGTAGGTTACATCGGGGATCACCAGATCCACGCCGTACATATCGTCCTCGGGAAAGCCCAGACCGCAGTCGATGACGATCATATCCTTGCCATACTCTAAGACGGTGAGATTCTTGCCGATCTCATTGAGACCGCCCAGAGAGATGATTTTCAATTTATCTGCCAATGAATGACAACTCCTTTATATAATAGCATTGTATGTATGCCGCAGAGCGGCTGTGTGTCTGATATAATGTCGGGGGATCAAGACCCCAATCCCTTCCGACGGGGAGCAGGCGGACAAAAAGAGGCATTTTTTGCCGCAAATTCAAACTGCTCCTTCTAAAGTATACCACAAATTTCCGAAGAAGTATACATTTTTTTCAAAAGGGGAAAAATCAGCCAAAGAAACAGTGGAAAAAAGCGGCAGGATTTGCTATAATAAAAAAACCTATAACCTACCAAGCGGAGACCGCCGCTTCCGATACAGAACAAATTACGGGAGGCTTACCTATGAATAAGAAGCTGCAGCGCATCCTACGGCCCAATCTGGTGGCATATTTTGTGATCATGGCGCTGTTCTGCGGCGCGGCCCTGGTGCTGCAGCAGTATATCCTGGGCGCGGTGGAGGCCGTGATCACCATGGCGCTGTACCTGATCTATCTTTCGGCCTCCCGTCGCCGCCGCCGGATCATGGCGGAGTACCTGCGCAGTAACAACGATATGATGCACAAGGTGGGCGATGGGGAAGTACCCTTCCCCGTGGCGCTGGTGCATCTGGACGAGGATGAGGTGGTCTGGTATAACCGTGCCTTCTCCCAGCTCACCGGTGTCAGCGAGGGTCTGGCTGCCAACCGCATTACGGAGCTTTTCCCCGGCTTCACCACCTCCTGGCTGGTCTCCGGCAAGGCGGAGTGTCCCGACCATCTGAGCTATAACGGCAGACGCTTCCGTGTCAAGGGCAGCCTGCTCAGCCGTTCCGAGGGGCATATGGCCGTGATTTATTTCCACGACGAGACGGAGCTGCTGAACGTCCGTGACGAGTATCTCCGCAGCCGTCCCATGGTCTGCCTGGTGCTGGTGGATAACTACGACGAATTGACCAACAACCTGCCCGATGCCGCCATCTCCAGCCTCAATGCTGCCATCAATACCAAGATCAACGAGTGGGCGGACAAGTACGGCGGTCTGCTGCGCAAATTGGAGCGTAACCGCTATCTGGTGCTGCTGGAGGCCAAGGATCTGGCGCTGATCACGGAGAACAAGTTCTCCCTGCTGGAGACCATCCGTGCCGTCACCAATCCCGCCGGCATTGCAGCCACCGTATCCATCGGCATCGGTAAGGACGGCAAGGATTTCCGTGAGAATTATGACTTTGCCGCTCTTTCTATTGAGATGTCCCTGTCCCGTGGCGGCGACCAGGCGGTCATTAAGGATCGCTACGACTTCAGCTTCTTCGGCGGCCGCTTCAAGACCACGGAGCGCCGCACCAAGGTCAAATCCCGTGTCATGGCATCCTCTCTGTCGGAGCTCATTACCCAGTCCGGCCATGTGTATGTCATGGGTCACCGCTTCGCTGACCTGGATGCCCTGGGCGCTGCGGTGGGCATCTGCTGCCTCTGCCGTAAGAAGGGCAAGCGGGTCTCCATCGTCATGGATCTGGAGAAGAATGCCTGCGGCAGTCTTTTGAGTCTGCTGCAGACCGTGCCGGAGTATGACGGCCTCTTTGTCAGCGGTCAGGAGGCGCTGCTCTCCGCCGATGCCAAGAGTCTGCTGATCGTGGTGGATACCAACCGTCCCGACCAGGTGGAGTGCAAGCCTCTGCTGGACTCCATCCGCCGTGTGGTGGTCATCGACCATCCCCGCCGTGCCGCCGACTATATCGAGCAGCCGGTTCTGAACCTCCACGAGCCCTATGCCTCCTCCGCCTCCGAGCTGGTGGCAGAGTTGCTG
>JAZNVK010000230.1:0-11026 GCA_045592805.1 Faecousia sp. | reverse complement strand
GACATGGCTACGATCCGACTTATCTGGGTCTTGCCGATGAGGTGGACGTTTGCTGCCTTGACCATTGCGTCAGCTGCCTCAATGGAGCCGATGAGGCCACGGGTCTCGATCATACCAAGTGCTAACTTCATTTTGTTTTCTCCTTTCAATTAACCGAGGGTGGGCAGGATGCCTTCCACGTCGTTGTGGGGGGAGGGGATCACGTGGCAGCCGTAGAGCTCGCCGACACGCTTTGCGGCGGTAGCGCCTGCGTCAACAGCAGCCTTCACTGCGCCGACGTCGCCACGAACCATGACGGTGACCAGGCCGGAGCCGATCTGGGTCTTGCCGATGAGGTGGACGTTTGCTGCCTTGACCATTGCGTCAGCTGCCTCGATGGAGCCGATGAGGCCACGGGTTTCGATCATGCCTAATGCTTCTTTCATTTGGAAATCCTCCGTTTATGTTTTATTTTTTATTTCTTAATAAAGGGCTTTGACGATATCGGGATGGGGAGAGGGAATAACCACGCTCTCGGAGAGCATGCCGTGGGCTTCGGGCTTCTTCTCGCCTGCGGAGACCGCTGCACGAACTGCGGCAACCTCGCCGGTCATGGTGATGAAGCTCTTACCGCCCAGGCCCCTGCCCAAGCGAATATCGATGAGTTGAACGTCAGCGGCCTTGACGGCGGCATCTGCCACCACCACTGCGGTGCAGAGGCTGAAGGCCTCCATGACACCGACGGATGCCACTCTGCCGATCTCGTTGCAGGCATTGATGGCCTTGGGAACCTGGGGATGGACATGGGAGATGACCATGCTGTCCACCAGGCGGCTGCCTGCGGCGGCCTTACCGGCATCCACAGCTTCGTTGACCGCTGCCACCTCGCCGGTGACGATGACGATATACTTGCCTGCGCAGACCGGCTGGGCTGCCACAAGCTCCACGGAGGCCGCCTTGAGCATGGCGTCCCCTGCGTTAACACCCACAGGGATGGAATTGGTTTCGATCATACCCAATGCATTCATTTGGACGACCTCCTGATCTCAATGTAGTCGTTGGTGATGTCGGTCACCGTGCCGGAGATACTGGCGTGCATCTTAACGCCCAGCTTCTTCTCGGCAATATCAGCAATGAGCTGATTCTTGCGCACCTTATCCCCTACCTTGACCACGGGGACGCTGGGAGCGCCTACGCCCATTCGCAGGAAGATGCGGACGGAGTCGGTCTTGATCTCCTTGTCCTGCAGGGGGGCGGGAACATCGTAGTCACTGACACCCAGACGGGCGATCAGGCGGGAGACAGGTACTTTCTTATTCTCCAGGCCGGGATCTACGGGGCCGTAGACCTCCTTGCGGGGGCGGATGCCCTTGGAGCCGAAGGCGGACTTCAGGGTCTGCATGACCTTGGAGGGCTTCAGACCGAAGTTGCAGGCGTAGTAGGTGCAAAGGCCGCAATCGCAGCAGGAGAAGATGCCGTTCATATCACCCATGAGGTCGATGCCGTTGGCGATGGAACGCATTGCCTTGTGGGGCTGGACATTGAGACCCAGAGCGTTTCTGGGACACATCTGGGTACACAGGGAGCACTGGCAGCAGACCGCCATGACCATGCGCAGGTTAATGTCCGTATCCTTCTGGGCGAAGAGGGGATGTCCCTTGGGAATGGCCAGAAGCCCGCCCGTGGTCTTGGTCACGGGAATATCCAGGGTATCCACCACACGGCCCATACAGGGGCCGCCGATGATGTAGTCACAGGGCTCGGTGGTACCGCCTGCCAGGTCGATGAGCTCCTTCAGGGAGATGCCCACGGGGACATTGACCGTAATGGGGTTCTTGACCGCACCGCCCACGGTGACATATTTGGTAACGACTTTCTTGCCGTCTAATGCAAGGGCAATATTCTGCAGGGTGCTGACATTGCAGACCACCGCACCCACGTCCAAGGGTAACCCACCTGTGGGAACGACTCTGCCTGTCACCTCGTAGACGATCTGCTGCTCATCACCGGCAGGATAGTAGCCATCCAGAAGGTGGAGCGTCACATCGTCACAGCCCTTGAGAACTTGCTGCAGCGCTTTCACTGCATCATGGTAATGCTCCTTGAGGCAGATGACTGCGTACTTGGCGCCGGTGAATTCCTTCACCGCACGGATGCCCCGAACCACGTCGGCGGCATAGTACTGCATCACCTGCTGGTCCACACGGAGCAGGGGCTCGCATTCCGCACCGTTGGCAAGGACATATTCGGCCTTGCAGTTGATCTTTACATGGGTGGGAAAGCCTGCCCCGCCTGCGCCCAGGATACCGGCATCACAAACGATTTTTGCTAATTCCATAGTCATCAGATAATGCGGAAGTCACCCTTCAGCACGCAGCGGCGTGCTCTGGTGAAGGACTTCGCACTGGTCAGACCCTCGCCGGTGGGGGTAGCGATGGTCAAGGTGGTGTAGCCTTCGCCGCCGAAGCCCAGACCGGAGTAGGAGGGGGCGTTCTTGACGAAGATGGTGGTATTCATGCGGCGGGCCGCACGGGACATATTGTGGATATTGGTGGAGTGGATCATGGCGGAGTGCTGGCAGCCGTGCTCGGCACGGAAGGCCTCGTTGAGCGCCTCGTTGAAATCAGCCACACGAACCATACCCAAAACAGGCATCAGCATTTCCACTTCCACGAAGGGATGGTAGCGGTCTACATCGGCAATGATCAGCACGGGGTCGCCGGTGAACTGCACGCCGCTCTCCCGGAGGATGTAGGTGGCATCGTGGCCGACGAACTTGCGGTTGATCACATACTTGCCGTCCTTATTGATCAGGACGGTGCGGACGATCTTGTCGATATCCTCGCCGTAGACCCGGAAGGCACCGTGCTGCTGCATGGTGTTCATGAGGGCATCGGCAATGGAGTTGACCATGAAGACTTCCTTCTCGGCAACGCAGAGGACGTTGTTATCAAAGCTGGCGCCGTCCACAATGTGCTTGGCGGTCTGGGGGATGTCGGCGGCCTCGTCCACGATACGGGGGGGATTGCCGGGGCCTGCGGCCACACACTTCTTACCGGACTTCATGGCTACGGCCACAACGGCCTCGCCGCCGGTAACGGCCAGCATCTTAATGGCCTTGTGCTTCATGATCACATCGGAGGTCTCTAAGGTGGGCTCCTTGGGGGCGGTCATCAGACCGTTGGGGCCGCCTGCTGCCACGATGGCGGCATTCAGCAGCTCCATAGCCTTCTGGGAGGCACGCTTGGCAGCGGGGTGGGGATTGAAAACCACAGCGTTGCCGGCGGCGATCATGGAGATGGAGTTGTTGATGATGGTTGCGGTGGGGTTGGTGGAGGGGGTGATGGCGCCGATGACACCGTAGGGAGCGGTCTCTACCAGGGTCAGGCCGTCATCGCCGCTAAATGCGGTGGGATGGAGATCCTCGATGCCGGGGGTCTTGTCTGCGGCCAGCAGGTTCTTGGCGATCTTGTGATGCACCTTGCCGTAGCCGGTCTCCTGATTCGCCAGGATGGCCAGCTCCTCTGCATGCTTTCTGGCGCAGGCACGCATGGCTTCAATGAGCTTGCCACGCTCCTCCAGGCTCATGTCCATGAGCTGCTGCTGGGCACGGATTGCGGTATCGATGGCGTCGTGTACGTCATCGAAGAGGCACTGCACGCTGCCCGTGGGGACGAAGCCGCCCGACTGCAGGCTAGTGCGTGTCTGCTCGGCGATCTGCCGAATTTGTTCTGTGGTTAATGCCATACGCTATCCTCAACTTTCCTTGGTGAATTTTTCGAAAATGCGGCTTCCGTTCAAATCAACGGAGTCGATAATTGCGACAATGCTTTGATCCACGGGCTTATTCTCCGTGACACAGGTCTGACGGGAGGAGCTGCCGCCTACCAGCATAACTACCTCTCCCTCACCGGCGCCTACGGCGTCGATGGCTACCAGAAGGCCGCCCTTTTCCTGCCAGGTTTCGATATCAATGGGCTTGACCAACAGCAGCTTCAGGCCGTAGAGTTTCTCTGCCTTATTGGAGCTGACTACGGTTCCTTTGACTCTTGCTAACTGCATACTACCTCTCCTTCATATTGCAGGATCACGCCGCTGGTGAGCAGGGCGTCTCTGGCTGCAGGTGTGATGATTGCGCCCACACGGGCACAGATGGTTTTATCTTTGCGCTCGGCAGCGGCCAGCACATCGGCCTCGGTGACCAGGGTGGCACCCAGCTGCTCGGCGGCATCGGCGGTATAATAGGGGCAGACGCTCACATCCATCTGGCGCAGGGTATCGATGGCGGAGGCCACACCCTCTAAGAAGGTATTGCGCTTGAAACGGGGCGGATCGAAGTCCAGGTACAGCCGCACATCCTTCTTCCACAGGATGCTGCGCACCATGAGATAGCTGATGAGATCCCGATCCTCGCCACGGGACAGCTGACCCAGCAGTTCCAGACGGGGGCCTACCAGGATCACCGTCTTGGCCTTGGTCACCCGATCCAGCAGCTCCCGCTCACTGAGCTGGGAGGCATAGGTCACGGCCTCATCCTGCAATTCACATTTCTCTGTGAAGCAGATGGGGGTATAGCCCACGCCGAACTGCTTCTGCAGCAGCTTCAGCAGCTCCGCCGGATATGCCACCGGCGCTGCCAGCAAAACGAGAACCTGCTCCGGATGCTGCTTCTGCCTTTCCAGAGCGGCCACACGGCGCACTACCTCAGCGACAATGGCATCTATTAACTTGTGTAACAGATCACGATCCATAAGCTTGACCTCTACACATTATTACTTATTTTACGGGAGAACCTCCATCATGGGGGAAGGACCCATGCCGATGCAGTTGGCCTCGTCGGTATCGATATGAACCTCCATATCGTGACCCTTACCAGCACGAACCACCACCTGATCGAAGATCACGGCGCGCTCGCCCTCGCTTCTCAGCTTGACCACCTGGCCATCCTTCAGGCCAAAGAGAGCAGCCTGTTCAGAGGACAGGTGCAGATGACGGGCGGCGACAATGACACCTTCCTTCACCTCCGCAGAGCCTGCGGGGCCTACTAAGGTGCAGCCGGGGGTACCGGCGGTCTTGCCGGACATACGGACGGGAGGACGGATGCCCAGGGCGAAGGAGTCGGTCAGGGCGATCTCCACCTGGGTATCGGGGCGCTCAGGGCCCAGCACACGAACCTTCTGCAGCTGACCCTTGGGGCCAACCACCGTCACCTGCTCCTTGCAGGCGAACTGGCCGGGCTGGGAGAGCTTCTTGAACTCCTGGAGCTGATAGCCCTTGCCGAAGAGCTTCTCCACATCGGCTCTGCAAAGGTGGATATGACGGGCAGAGGAGGCGACAGGAACGAAGATCTTGCCGGTCTTGCGGAAAATGGCCTCGCTGACGGCCAGCTGGACACTTCTTTGTACCTGTGCCTTATCCATTTTCTTTCACCTGCTTCTTAATAATACCCTCGTAATAGGTCTTGGCAATGATGGTCTTGACATCATCCCGGGTGGGGCGCACTACATTGGTCTGGGTGGCGGTATCCAAAAGAGCATGCTCTGCCAGATAATCGATGTCCTTCATATCGAACTTGGTATCGCACAGCGCCGGGATCTTCACATCCTCAATGAGGCGGCGCACCGCATCGATGGCCTGACGGGAAGCCTGGTCCACGGTCATATGATCCACCTTCTCGCCCATGGCCTGGGCAACCTCGGCCAGACGACCCATGCAGTAGGGACGGTTGTACTCCAGCACTCTGGGGAGCATGATGGCATTGGCAAGGCCGTGGGGGATATTATAGTAGCCGCCCAGCTGATGGGCAATGCCATGAACCAGACCCAGACCGGAATTGGAGAAGGCCAGACCTGCCATGTACTCCGCCCAGCACATATCCGTACGGGCATCCATATTGGAACCGTCACGGACGGCCTCACGGAGAGACTCGGAGATCAGGCGGATAGACTCCATGGCAAGGGCATCGGTGAAGGGGGTGTGGGTATTGCAGATGTAAGCCTCAATGGCGTGGGTCAGGGCGTCAATGCCCGTGGAAGCCGTCAGAGAGGGGGGCATGCCCACCATGAGCATGGGGTCATTGAGGGCAATATGTGCAAGGGAGTTGGTGTCCACCATGAGAAGCTTGGTCTTTGCCTCCTCGTCGGTGACCACGTAGGCACGGGTACACTCGGAGCCGGTACCGGCGGTGGTATTGACAGCGATAATGGGAGAGCCGTGCTTCTTGGACTTGTTATAGCCGTTGTAGTCCTGGATCTTGCCGCCGTTGGCGGAGAGAATACTAACCGCCTTGGCCACGTCAATGGGAGAGCCGCCGCCGATGGCGATAATGGCATCACATTGATTCTTCTTATAGAAGTCGAATGCCTCATTGACGATACGGACGGAGGGATTGGGCTCCACGCCGTCGTAGATCACATAGTTGACCTTGGCATCGTCCAGAACAGCGGTGACCTTACCGGCGGTGCCGGTCTTGACCAGACCCTTATCCGTTACCACAAGAACACGCTCCGCATTCAGGCGGCGCAGGAAGTAAGGGATCTTCATAATACCGTCCCGGCCGATCAGGGTGTGCCTGGGCTGATAGAGTTCAACAATTCCTTTATTTTCCATAATTCGTTCTCCATTTCAAAACGCTCAAAATCGCTCATAGTTTTATCTTCTTTTCATTCTATAACATCATCCCACAAAAACCGGAGAATGTCAATAAGAAGAGTTTCCCTTTTCCGTTTTTCGGCATTTTGGACAATCTCTGGGGGTTTATTTTGTTGATGTTGTGAGAAAAACCAAAAGTGCCAAGCACCGCCGAAGATCGGCATCGACGGTGCTTGGCACTAAATCGCTCATTTTCGCTCAAATCATTTATCCAGCAGGGTGCAGGAAATCCCCTTCTTCGAATAGAAATCCACAAACTTCTGGGGCATATTCCTGGTACTGATGACACGGCAGAGCTTATCAGGGGGATAAACCGTGGCAAAAGCGCTGCGGTCAAACTTGGCACTGTCCAAGAGCATATACAGACGGCGGGTCATACGGGACAGGAGGGTATAAAGACCGGTGCGGTTCTTATCCTGCACCGTGTAGCCACGCTCCAGATCCACACCCTCGCAGGTCAAAAACACTTTATCAAAGAAATATCCGCGCAGGGTCTGGCTCAAATCCGTATCCAAAGTCTCGATATAGTGCTTGCCGATGTGGATATCGCCGCCCAGGAGGGTGACGGACACATTGGGACACTCCGCCAGCTCCAGCACTGCCGTGACGGAGGTGGTGACCACGTTGAGCCGCTCCACATTGCCCAGGAGGGCTGCCAGCATATTGCAGGTCTTTCCTGCTCCGATGAAGATGGACTCCCCGGGCTTCACCTGGGCAGCCGCCTCCATGGCGATGAGCTGCTTCTCCAGATCGATCTCGTCCACGATCTCTGTGCCGCTCATGTAGCGCTTTTTGGGCTTTTCCGGCAGATGGAGACCGCCGTGGCTGCGCTTGGCAAGCCCCTTCTTCTGGATCTCGTCAAAGTCACGGCGAACCGTGGCCACGGAAGCGCCGGTAATCTCGCAGATGTGGTTCATGGACACAGAGCCCTGCTCCTTCAGAATGTCCAGAATCTGTTTTTCTCTCTCCCAGTATTTCATTTGTGATCCCTCCGTGCATTTTCGCTCATTATCGCTCATTTGTAGTATAGCACGGCTGTATTTCTCTGTCAAGTAGTTTCCTGCAAAAATAATTCGTCCAGCGTTCCGAAGCGGTAGCCCAGTTCCTTCCAGCGGTTGAGTAAATCGCTGAGGATATTGGCGTTGGTTTTGGAGGTGCTGTGAAGGAGCACCACGGCGCCGTTGTGGATCCGTGGGATCAGCTTGGAGAATGCCTCCTCCGAGGTGGGCTGGGCATCGTTCTGCCAGTCCACATAGGCTAAACTCCAGAACACCGTGCGGTAACCCAATTCCTGCGCCATTTTCAGATTTTCCTCGCTGTAAATGCCCTGAGGCGGACGGTAGTATTTGGCAAGGGGCGCTCCTGTGATCTGCGTATATAAGTCCTCCAGAGATTGCAATTCCTTTTGAAAGGTCGCAGGGTCGGAGATTTTGGACATATCGTAATGATGATAGGTATGATTGGCCACGGTATGTCCCTCGGCCTGCATCCGCTTGACCAGTTCCGGGTTCTGCTCCAGGTAGTTCCCCACCAGAAAGAAGGCCGCCGGTACTTTTTGCTCCTTCAGAATGTCCAGGATCTGCGCCGTGCAGCCGTTTTCGTAGCCTGCGTCGAAGGTCAGGTAGATCACCTTCTCACTGTCGCTCCCCACGTAGGCGGCATCGTATTGCGCCAGTTGGCTGCTGTCAGCATTCCCCACCGGCGCCTCTCCCGTCTGACGGAAGCTCAGACCCCAGGAGCCTGTGGGAAGGATATCCGGCTCCCCTCTCCGCTGCAATGCGACGAAGCCAAAGAAGAAAAGAAGCCCCAGCCCCAGAAGGATGGGCAGCTTCCTGCGCAGCTTGTTCCACATATAAAAATCACCTCGGTCAAGCATATGCCTGACCGAAGTGATAAAATGCTTCAGGGATTTTTCGCTTTGTTATAGTCCAGGGGTTTTGCGCCGCATTTACGGACAAAGAAGGAATTGATATTGATTGCAAATTGATCCCCCACAGCAAGGGGATGGACATCCGGATTATAAAGACGAAGGAGATTTTCCCCATTGCATAAAGGGGTCACGGAATAGGTATAGGGGAGCTTGAAGAGGTGCCCCTCGTAGGAGAAGGTGATACGGTGATTTGCCTCATCCAGGGTGTACGTCAGCTCGTCATAGATGTTCTTCAGGCGGAGGGAATCCACAAACTGCTTCTCATCCAACGGAATGCTGTAGAGCAGCTCCCGTCTGGCAAAATCATAGTTCTTCACATAAGACCCTTCCTGCACCTGCCTGCGCATTCTCGGAATCACAATCAGTAGGATCACTCCCACCATCAGCTGCATAAAGAGAACCGCAAAGATCACAAACTTCATAGCGCACTCCTTCCGGGCACAAGTTATTTTTTCAGTCTATGGTGGCAGAATCCGGCGGCAACCACATCGGCGCAGAAGATGAACTGCAGGACAATGATCCAGATATTGCTCTTTAGCCGGATTTTGCCGCTGCGGCTGCCGTTGATCACCGCTGCAGAGCAGAGCATACCGCTCATCAGGATGGACACATAGTCCAGCACCATCAGCACCAGGGTAAAGGTAAAGAGGAAAATGCTGGTCAGGAAGATCACGCCCAGCACAAAGATGGCCAAATAGGCAGGGATCTGGATCAGCTTAATGATCCAGGCGGTCCTGGCCAGGGATGAGGCATCCCATTTCTTGCCCAGGGCAAGGGCAAAGCCGCCCAGGCACAGGCCAAAGGCCAGAAGAAGATAGCCCAGGAAGGCCAACAGATAAAGCCAAATATTGTTCCGGAACAGCAGCTCCATCAGATCCAGAGACATTTGGCTGGAAAAGAACAAAATCCCCAGAAAGACCAGCACCACATAGGGAAACAGGATCGCCGGAATGAAGAACCAGATTCTCTTTTTGTTCATGGATATCTCTCCTTTAATAATAATAATAATATAACATACCGTTTCCTCAATAACAAGCAGCAAAGTAAGAATTATAATGACGGCAGGCGTTTTTTGTGCTATAATGTACCCGAAGGGAGGGATACTGTGATCCGAAAAGCCTATGTAGAGATCACCAATGCCTGTAATCTGGCCTGCGAATTCTGCCACGGGACCAAGCGGCCCATTCATTTTCTCACAGAGGCGGAATTCCGCCATGCCGCAACGCAGGCGAAGACCTTTGCGGATTATCTCTTCTTCCACCTCATGGGAGAGCCCCTGCTCCATCCGAATTTGGAGCGTTTTCTGGAGATCGCCGGGGAGCTGGACTTCCCCGTGATCCTCACCACCAACGGCACGCTCCTGCCTCAGAAGGCAGAGATTCTTTTGAATGCCAAAAAGCTCCACAAGGTCAGCATCTCTCTGCACTGCTACGAGGCCAACCAAATGGGCATCTCCCTGGAGGACTATTTGCAAGGCTGCTTTGACTTCTGCAAAAAGGCAGGGGATCGGGGCATCTATGCCGTGCTGCGGCTCTGGAATCAAGGGGGCGCTGACCGCCTGAACGAGAGAATATTAGAGGCGTTGAAGTGTTGCTTCCCTGAGCCCTGGGTACAGACCCGCTCCGGTCACCGGGTGTATGGCCATGTGTTCTTGGAGTGGGGTGAGCGCTTTGACTGGCCGGATCTGGAAGCCGAAGCGCTGGGTGAAAACCACGGCTGCTACGGTCTGCGGGATCAGATCGGCATCCTCTCCGACGGCACGGTTGTCCCCTGCTGCCTGGATGCCGAGGGCGGCATTCCTCTGGGCAATATTTTCCGTCAGGAGCTGTGTGAGATCCTGGAAAGTCCACGGGCAGTGGCACTGAAAAAGGGTCTGCAAAACCGCCGTGTCACCGAGGAGCTCTGCCGCCGCTGCGGCTATGCACATCAAAAACAATATTAAAGGAGAATCATAGAATGAAACGATTTCTGAGTCTGTTCCTTGCCCTGGTACTGCTGCTGGGCGTGATCCCCTCCGCTGATGCCGCCGATTTTACGGATGTGCCGGAGAACAGCTGGTACCGTGATGCGGTGCAGTATGCGGTGAACATGGGTCTCATGAACGGCATCAGCGATAACCTGTTCGCCCCCGAAACCTCCATGAGCCGTGCCATGCTGGTCACCGTCCTGTGGCGCTATGCCGGCAGCCCCAAGGAGGGTACAAACAACTTTAATGATGTAACAAACGGTCTGTGGTACACCGATGCCATCGCCTGGGCTGCGGAAAACGGCGTAGTCACCGGCGTGGGCAACGGCAAATTTGACCCCGACGGCTCCGTGACCCGTGAGCAGCTGGCGGTAGTGCTGTACCGCTACAGCAATGCCGAGGGCATCGACACCTCCGGCCGCAAGAGCCTGGACAGCTTCCCCGATGCCGCCAAGGTCAGCCCCTGGGCAGCAGATGCCCTCTCCTGGGCGGTGGCTGTG
>JAZNVK010000229.1:0-3034 GCA_045592805.1 Faecousia sp. | reverse complement strand
GGCGTTTCGCCTCCCGATATTCATTCCGTCGGCTTTGCCGACACCTTCATTATGCATTGTGCATTCTGCATTTTGCATTCCTTTCGCCCCGCAGGGCATATCGAGGGCAAAGCCCATATCGGGTTGCGAAGCAACATATCGAAAATCCCGTCAGGGATTTATATCGACAATAAAGATCCGTCTGCTGATCAAGCAGACGGATCCTTTTTATTCTTTATTCTTGGGATTTTCGGTGGGGACGGAGTTATCTGCCAGCAGGGCATCGAAATCGAAGAAATCCTCCTGCGTAAACAGCTCCTGATCGGAGATCTCCTGCTGCGGCGCAGCCTCCTCATCGGGCTGGGGCTCCGGCTCTGCCACCTCCACGGGAGCAGGCTTGCTCACCTCCATCTTGTAGGGCACATACCGCAGGAAGAACAGCTTTCTTCCGCTGCGCAGGTTGCCTGCCTTGTCAAACTGGATGAAGATCAGCAGCTCCACCAGCGCCACGGACAAAAGCAGGAAAAGACCTTCCACCGCCACCCAGATGCACATGGTAGTCACCGCATCGTTTACCTCCTGGAACGCCATAGCGATGCACGCCACGACGGCAACCATCAGCAGCAATCCGCCGACGGCCATAAATACGATGCCGCTGAGCCATTGGGTCACCCGCCAGGCATAGACGCTGCCCATACCGAAGTAGGTGCGGTAGCCGATGGCGTGGTTTGCCTCTCTGGCAGGGCGGAAAAACCGCAGCGCTCCCATTGCGCACATCAGCACAGGGACGGCCAGCAGGAAAAGGCAAAGATAAAAACGGATGTCTCCCAGAAAGCTGCCCATATCCGGCAAGCTGTCATAGACGCCGAAATGATCCGCAGGGGAATACATAACAGTCATTACTGTTCCTCCAAGAACTTGTTGATTTCCGAAATAAAGCTCTGTACGTCCTGGAAGCGGCGGTACACAGAGGCAAAGCGGATGTAGGCCACCTCGTCAAGGGGCTTGATGCGCTCCATGACCATCTGGCCGATCCGGTCGGTGGTCACTTCCCGTTCCAGGGTATTCTGAATGGTCTGTTCGATCTCGGTGGTGATCCGGTCAAGGTCCGCCATATCCACCTGCCGCTTGTCGAAGGCCCGGACCATGGAGTTGAGGATCTTGTTCCGATCGAAGCTCTGGTTGGAGCCGTCACGCTTCACCACGATGACCGGCAGGCTCTCCACGATCTCATAGGTGGTAAATCTTTTTTGGCAGGCAAGGCACTCCCGGCGGCGGCGAATGCTGAGGCCGTCATCGCTGTGACGGGAATCCACTACCTTACTTTCCTGATCTCCGCAAAAAGGACATTTCATTTTCTCGTCCTCCCCTCATTGATTATCCTATTATACCAGTAAATGGCTGCTGTGTCCAGTATTTTTTAGATGCTTGCCATTTTGGGAAAATTGGGGTAAAATAAGAACATCCAAAGAAAAGGAGCTTTCCTATGAAACAAAAAACGATCTGCCTTCTGTGGCTATTTCTATATATCATCTGCATCGGTCTGGGCACTTTAGAGTATGACATCCTGCCGCTGCAGATCTTCCAGGGGATCTTTGCCGCGGCCTTCTATGTGCCGCCGGTGCTGTTGGTGCTGGAGGGACTGAAAAACCGCAAATATCTGATCCTGCCGCGGATCGTCAGCATCGTGAGCCTGAGCCTGACCCTTGTGCTTATGATTGCCCAAGTCTTTTCCGTATATGCCTCCGAAGCCACAGGCAACCTGCTCAATCAGCTCTATATTCTGGTGGCAGCGCCTATGCACTGCCTGCCTTACGGCTTCATCAGCATCTTCCTGTGGGCCTGCCTGCTGCTGCTGACCTTCCCCCGCTTCTGGCTGGGCAAGAAAAATGCATAATGCAGAATGCATTCCTTTCGCCCTGTTTTGCCCGATTCTACCGGCGGTAGAATCGGGCATTTCTCTCATAGAGAGGATTCTACCGCCTATTTTCTCCGGTATGTAGGTAGTGATTTCGGATAAATGTGGTAAAATATAGACAGAAAGAGGGCAAAAGACCCTCTTTTTACTGATTTCTCATAAAGGAGAACTTTCTATGTCTTATCGCATCATTACAGACAGCTGCTGCGACTTCCCGGAGCAAATGTACAAGGACTTAGACCTGATCCATATCCGGCTGACCGTCAACTTCAACGGCAAGCCCTACAATAAGTATACCGAGCTGTGGCTGAAGCAAATGTATGAGGGTCTGCGCAAGGGCGCGACCACCCAGACCACCGCTGTGAACCCCGAAAACTGGAAGAGCGTCATCGAGCCTGTGCTGCAGGAGGGGCACGATGCCCTTGTGCTGGCATTTTCCTCCGGTCTGTCCACCACCTATCAAAGCGCCTGTATCGCCGCCGCCGAGCTGGCAGAAGGCTACCCCGACAGAAGGGTGCTGGTGGTAGATACCCTCTGCGCATCTCTGGGACAGGGTCTGCTGGTGTACCACGCCTGCAAGCAGGCAGCTGCGGGTCTTTCCCTGGAGGAGCTCCACAGTTGGTGTGAAACAAACAAATATAAGCTATGCCACTGGTTTACGGTGGATGATCTGATGTACCTGAAGCGGGGCGGCAGAGTCAGCTCTGCCACGGCGCTGCTGGGCACCATGCTGCAGATCAAGCCCGTTATGCATGTGGACGACGAAGGTCACCTGATCAACGTCGGTAAGGTCCGGGGCAGAAAGGCCTCCGTGGAAGCCCTTGCAAAGAAGATGGGCGAAACCGCCCTGCCCGGTCAAAACGATACGGTGTTTATCTGCCACGGCGACTGCATGGAGGACGCCCGGTATCTGGAAAAGCTGGTGAAGGAGCGTTGCGGCGTGAAGAACGTGATGATCTACTACACCGGCGCAGTCATCGGCTCTCACTCCGGTCCCGGCACATTGGCCCTTTTCTATTTAGGCAAACACAGATAAAAAAAGGAACGGCTTGGGCGACACTCCATAGTGCAACACCGCCTGAAAATGCCTTAATTCGCGCCATATTTCGTCAAAAATGCTCACAATCCACAAAGGAT
>JAZNVK010000228.1:0-21119 GCA_045592805.1 Faecousia sp. | reverse complement strand
CGGCAAGGGCGCTGTGGAGGCTGTAGACCTCATCCTGAGAGAGGGTAGAGGCCAGCTTGCCCTTTTCCATGCGCTGCCGCAGGGCTTTTATCTCCTCGTTCAGGGCAGAAATACCGCTTGTGGCGGAGCGCAGGAGGCTCTGCTTGACTCTCTTCAGCGCAGTTAGCTGCTCTGTAATGCTCTTTTCCGTCAGACAGATCTCACGGAGTTTATCTCCCAGGGCATCCAGAATCAGCCCCAGCAGCGCCAGTCGCTCATCAAATTTGGAGCAACGGGCCCGATCCTTGATCTCTTCCCCGGCCTTTCCGGCCAGGATCTGATCCACCTGATAGTCGGAGCGGTATTTCATAAACAGGTCGTAGTAAACGGCAAAATCCCGGGCGATCTTTTTGTTTTGCAGATACTGACCCACCAGCGCCTGATCCACGGTCATGCCGTGGCGCTCATAGAGCTTGATCATGTCGGACAGATCCGACCAGCCACGGGCGGTGACAAAGCTCTTGCCGTCCACGGTGGTTTCGATTTTGTAAAAATTGGGCTTTTTGATATCCAAATAGGTCAAAATCGCCGGATGTACCGCTTTTTTATAGGCAAATTCCTTCCAAACTCCGAAATCCGGCTCCACGTCGATGCGCTTCAGACGATCCCAGGTAACGATATCAAATTCTCGCACAGAGTTGTTATACTCCGGCGGATTACCGGCGGTGACCACGATCCAGCCCTCGGGCACACGGTGCCTGCCGAAGATCTTATATTGCAGGAATTGCAGCATGGCCGGTGCCAGGGTTTCGGAGACGCAATTGATCTCGTCCAGGAACAGAATACCCTCCTGCAGGCCGGTCTGCTCCATCATATCATAGACCGAGGCGATGATCTCGGACATGGTGTACTCGGACACGCTGTACTCCTTACCGCCGTACAGTTTCTTCTCAATAAAGGGCAGACCCAGTGCGCTCTGACGGGTGTGATGGGTCATGGAGTAACTGACCAGACCTACCCCCAGCTCATTGGCCACCTGCTGCATAATGGCGGTCTTGCCGATGCCCGGAGGCCCCATAAGAAAAATGGGGCGCTGCTGCTCCGGGGGGATCACATAATTTCCGAAGGTATCCTTGGTAAAATAGGCTCGCATGGCATTTTGGATCTGTTCTTTCGCCTGTTTGATATTCATAGCGCTGTCTCCTCTATATGATTACAAGGGGAAGTCCGTGCTCCCGGGCAAATTGGGCGGCATAGCTGCCCTCTGAGGCATGGATGGTGATTTTTGAACCTGTGTCAAAAGCATTGGGATGGATAAAACAGAGAGAATCCGGCAGACAAAGCTGCTCCAGAGCGTTGCAGCCACGAAAAGCGGAATGGCCGATGCTCCGAAGACCCTGGGGCAAGGTCAAGATCCTGAGATTTTTGCAGCCAAAGAAGGCCGCCGCTATGATCTCCTCTACAGCTTCGGGAATGTTCAGCTGCTGCAAAGCGCTGCAGCCGGCAAAAGTCTCCTGTTCAATGACCTTCAAGCCTGCGGGAAGCTGCACGGCGGTCAAGCTGCTGCAATTGCAGAAGGCCGCCTCTCCCAGAAGGCGCAGATTGGGCGGCAGCCGGATGCTACCCAGCTTGGAGCAGCCCCGGAATGCCTGTGCGCCGATCTCCGTCAAGGCAGGGGAGAAATGAACGGATTCCAAACTTTTACAGTCCAGAAATGCGCTGACTTGCAGTATTTTTACCGTATTTCCCATTTCTACGGTACGAAGTGAACCGCAGGCCGCAAAGGCAAAGGCACCGATCTCCTCCACGCTGTCAGAGATCTCCAGGGCGGTGATGCGGCTGCAGACGTTGCGCTGTCTGCTGTTTTTGGTCAGGTCTCTGGGGCTGAGGGCATAGGCCTCCAGCCGAAGCACCGGCTTATCTCCGATGCGATGGGGGATCAGAAGCGCTGTTTCCTTGCCTGTATAAAGCCGCAGGCGGATGCCGTCCCGGGCGGTGGTCCATTTCCACTGCTTTCGCATGGAGGGAATGTCAAAGGGGTCTGCCTCCAGCGCAAAATCGTCAAAAAGATCATCGTCCGGCAGATGCTCCTCCTTCCACTCCATCAGGAAGGACACGCAGTTTAGGGCCTCCGCAGCCATGGCAGGCTGCAAAAAGGCGGTTTCAAAGTTTTTCTTCGTGATCTTTCCCAGGGCAGCATAGGTGGCAAGCCCCTCCGCACGGTCATCCTTGAAAAGATATTCCAGAAGTTTCTTCTTATGGGAAGCGCTGTAACGCTCATACTCCCTGATTTCAACGGGGTCTGTGTAGCGCCGGGGTTGGCAGAGATAGGCGACGGTAGCGGGGAGCATCAGCTTCTTCTCGTATAGATAATCCATGCTCAGCCCCGGGGCGTACAAATAGCGCAGATTGGGACAGCAACACAGACTCCCCTCCGGCAGTTCCTCAATGGCAGGGGGGAGGGTCAGGCTGTGGAGCTGAGAATAGCCTGCAAGGGCAGCGTACATTATCACTTCGATCCCTTCCGGAATGACCAGCTCCGGCGCTGCGCCTTTGTAAGCCAGGAGGACGTTGCCTTTTATGATGAAATCCCGATCCATGGCGAGCCTCCTCAGATTTCGTTCCGCTTCAGTACCAGCCTGATGGCCCAGGGCGGAACCTCATAGTTGTTGACCTCGTCGTCAATAAAGACGAAGGCCGTTTCAAAATCGGGCTTTTTCACAGGAAATTCCCCAAAACCGTCCGTAAAATAGATCAGCCCCTTGAGATTGGTAAACTCCTTTTCCTTTTGCAGCTTTTCCACATATCGGAAAGGCGGGCGGAAATCCGTTCCCCCCAGACCGTGGAGCGTCATGGTCCTGAGATAGTCGTCAAAGTCCTCCTGACAGGTGATCTTGCGATCCTCCTGAATGATGGTGTCACATTGAATGATATGGAGATTGATCTTGCGGAAAAAGCTCTCGGTGGATTTGAGAATATTATAGGTCTTCTGTACAAATTTCTGCACCAGCTCCCCGGAGGTAGAGCCGGAGGTGTCAATAACAATGACAAATTCCCGGATGGCCTTGACTTCCTTATATTCCAGAGGCTCGATCAGGGGCATTTTTTCGTAAAGCTGCAGACCGTAGGTGTAGAAAATATAGTCGAATTCGTCATGATTCAGCTTCATGACCTCGCCCATGACTGCGAATTTCTTCAAGAAGGCGCTGTAGTCGTATTTTTCCCGATTGACCTCACGGAGGTTCTGGGTCAGAGCCCCGGGGACATTGCCGGCACGCTTCCCGAAATTCTCCAGATCCACCTGCATCCGCTCCGAAATGGCCTGCCACTGAGCGATAATATCGGAAGGCGCAGCTTCCGTTTCGTTCTCCGTCGATCCCTGTCCCTTTTGGGCCAGACCGAAGGTCTCGGCCTTCTGCCCATCGGTCATATACCAGATGCGGTGATCGTCGGCGCAGAAGATCTGTTGGATGGATGCAAGTCTTGCAGGATCGGGGTAGGCAGTTCGGAGATAATAGTAGATCTTCTCCGCAGTGACTGCCCCAAGATCCTTTTTTATTGCCGCAATATAGGGTCCCTGCAACTGCTCTCTTGTGGCGCTGACCGAGCGGAGATTTAACTCCGTGATCATATTTTCCACGGCAATATCGCAGGCCAGATCCCAATACATACGGTTCAGGCTGGGCTCCATGAACATATGGCGGAATACGCAGTGCATGACCATGTGGAGGTAATCTCTCACAGGCAGCTCCTTTTCCTGCTTGTAGCAGCGCAGAATATGCTGGGGCTGATACAGGAAGAACCGACCGTCGGTCAGCAGCGTACCACGGGGGATGGAATGATAGGTAAAGCGGTTCAGTGCCATATCCATAAACCGCAGATGCACCAGCAGCGTATTACGGCAAAGGGTCAAAATCTCCACGGCCAGCGAATCCATTTCCCCAAACCGATCGCCCATTTCCCACCCCTCCTTTGCAGTAGTTTTCTATCTAATATTCATTTTACCACCGATGGTAGCACTTTGCAAGACGGATTGTAAATGGATCAGTATCGTTTGATCCACCAGGGGTAGTCACTAATGAACCCCAAAACAGCGTGGCTGAGATGAACAGTTTTATCTGAAGAATTGCTGTTTCTCTGTTCACGTCGAATGAATTTCCGAATGTCTTTAGCGGTGTCGCTTTCATCCTTGATGGTGATGAGATGCCCGTTTGCAAACTGTAAATCCAGAAGCTCTTGATATTGCCAGGGTGAGTCCAATATGCCTTCGATTTGCGCAGTATGGATTAAGCCATTTCCGACCAACATCCTTCCAGTGAAATTTGTCGGCAGTGACAGACCTCTGTACGCACAATGACGCATATTGAACAGAACAGAGGATTTTTCAGTAATTGGAGCTATGTTCTTGATGGGCGGAGAGCAATCATCCTTCGAATGAATGAACAGGGAAGAGAGCAGCAAATTGTTGTTCTCAACAGAATAAGCGCAGTAAAATCCCCTATAACAGGCGGTACAGCAATAGTGGGGCGTGATTCCGTATTCCTGCGGCGAAAACAGAAGGGGAGGATCGGTGATAATGATGGAATAATCTGTGCCTTGCAAACGAATGGAGTCTCTGATTTGCATGGTCATCTTGTTTCGCCTCCTTATGGGATAATATAATCATTATACAGACTCAAGGGTACAATAAATGGTACTTCAATCGGAGAAGCCGGAGAAGCCGGGAAAAAGTAAAAGAAAAATCAAATACAGCCATTGAGTCAAATAGATGGGCACCTCTAAAAACTCACACAAAAGATGAAAATAAGATATAATTAGAACACAGGGAGGAACAGCAAAATTTGTTGCTGTGAGTTTTCAAAAAATCCGCCATATCCACTTACAGTGGCGATTAGGTGTCGTTTTTAGAGGTGCCCTACAGGAAATGGGATGTAGTATTTGCCAAACCGTATTTCGGATAAGCTGTAACAAATGCAAGACATTTCCACAATTGTATATTTTTTATAAAAAATGGAAAATTAGCAGCAATTTTGTATTCTTTTGGAAAATGAAACCCTTTACAAATTGTCAAATATATGCTATAAAGTTATGCTGAAAAGATATCGTGAACCCCACGAATCTGGGCTGCGGGTAAAGCCGGGGAACGTTCTGCATAACCTCCCTGTAACCTGCGGAATCTTAATAAGGAGGAAGTGTATGCAAATGAAGGCATCAATGAAACGATTACTTTCAATGATTCTTGCACTGGCGATGCTGGCCGGTGTATGCCCCTTTGCGCTGGCAGCGTCTACCGACAGATCGCTGTCCTTTGAAGAGATCGACGGCGTTTCCGCGGATGTGCGCCTCGATGTTCCCCCCATGGAAAAAACGGAAGAGAACGTGTATGCAGACACCGATACTGTTCGTGTTTCCATCGTTCTGGAGGACGCTCCCACTTTGGAGCTGTTCTCTACAAAGGAGGTAGCGGAAAATATTTCTGCTATGACCTACCGCAACAAGCTGAAAGCGACCCAGGATACCGTCGCGGCTTCCATTGAGAAACAGGTACTCAAGGACAGCAAGCTGGACGTTGTCTGGAACATGACCCTGGCTGCAAACATCATCTCCGCCAACGTTAAGTATGGTCAGATCGAGGCCATTGCTGCAGTGGATGGGGTGAAGCAGGTCGTTGTGGAAACATCCTACGATCCTCTGGAAACCAATCCTGAGACGGCAGACCCCTTTATGTCCACATCTTCCGGCATGATCGGAGCAGGTACTGCCTGGTCCTCCGGCTACACCGGTGCAGGTACCCGTATTGCTGTGATCGATACCGGTCTGGATCTGGATCATCAGAGCTTCGACAATGGTGCGTTCCTGTATTCTCTGGCACAGCTTGCAGAGAAGAAGGGGATGGATGCCGATGCGTACATTGCAAGTCTGAATCTGATGACTGCGGAAGATATTGCGGCAGTTTATGAAGAGCTGAATATCTATCCCTATGTCCAGTACCACAGCGGTACCGCAAATGGTGATTACTATGTCAATGAGAAGGTTCCCTTTGCGGTAAGCTATGTGGATCACAATTACGAGGCTACCCACGATGACGGCATCAGCGAGCACGGTTCTCACGTAGCCGGTATTGCGGCTGCCAACAGCTACATCCCCGATGGTGAGGGCTATCAGAATGCCCTGGACTCCGTTTATACCCAGGGTGTCGCGCCCGATGCACAGCTGGTGATTATGAAGGTGTTCTCCGCTGAAGGCGGCGGCGCCTATGACTCCGACTATATGGCTGCCATTGAGGACGCCATCATGCTGGGCTGTGACGTTGTCAACCTCTCCCTTGGTTCTAACAAGGACTTTGCCAGAAGCCCCCTCTACCAGGATATTCTGGACAGCCTGCAGGAGAGCAATACGGTTGTAGCGATTGCATCCGGTAATGCCGGACAGTGGGCAACCTACGCAGCCAGCGGTTCCGGCCTGCTGTATGGTGACGACATTGATATGAGCACCATGAGCAGTCCTGCTGCGGCTACTAACGCCCTGGCAGTCGGCTCTGTAGAGAACGTGGGCACCACCGATTACTATATCTCTGTAGATGACCAGTACATCTACTATAATCTCGGCGTTAAGGGAGATGCCTATGCTCCCGGACTGAATGAGATTGGCGGCATTGACCGTGAGTACATCCTGATCGACGGGATCGGTACTGTAGAGCAGGTGCTTGCCGCTGCGGAGAAGGCAGAGAATGTCTCCGAGGCGATCCTGGTTTGCGCCCGTGGCGAGATCAACTTCTCCGAAAAGGTACAAAATGCCTATGACGCCGGTTTTGCCGGCGTGATCGTGTACAACAATGCAGAAGGCATTTTCAGCATGAATCTGGACGGCTACACCGGAACCAGTCCTGCGGTTTCCGTGACCATGGCTGACGGTGCTGCTTTGCAGGCTGCTGCGGAACAGGTTTCCGCAGAGGGCGATGCTGTAGCCCTCTACAAGGGTACGATGTTCGTCTCCGACCAGGTCAGATCCGAGATCCTGAATGGCGGCAGCTATGAAATGAGCGAGTTCAGCTCCTGGGGTCTTGCAGGCTCTCTGGAACTGAAGCCTGAGATCAGCGCCCCCGGCGGCAACATTTATTCCGTGGACGGCAGCGATCCCAACGGCGATGCCTATATGGTAAACTCCGGTACCTCTATGGCATCTCCTCAGATTGCCGGTATGGCGGCTGTGGCGATGCAGTATGTTAAGGAGAACGGTCTGGAAGAGACTACCGGCCTGACAGCCCGTCAGCTGGTAACCAGCCTTCTGATGAGTACCGCTACGCCTCTGACGGACAGCACCAACGGTGATTTCTATTATCCTGTGCTCCAGCAGGGTGCCGGCCTTGCAAATCTTGGCAATGCCCTGCAGGCAAATACTTATATTCAGATGGACGAGGACGCTACCTCCGGCGCTACCGTCGGCAAGGTCAAGGTAGAGCTGGGCGACGATCCCGACCGGAACGGCATCTACAGCTTTGGTTTTACCATTGAGAACTTCTCTGATCACGCAGAAACCTACGCTCTGGCCAGTTCTTTCTTCACCCAGGGTCTGGTCAATGCCAATGGTACCACCTATCTGGATACCCAGGCGACTCCTCTGTCTGTTGCTGTCAGCTACAGCGTAGACAGCGAGAGCCTGTCTGCCAGCTCTGACTACGCCTGTGATCTCAACGGCGACGGTCTTACCGATGCTCTGGATGCGCAGATCATTCTGGACTATGCTGCCGGTAATGATGTGGCTGCATATCTGGATGCCATTCAGGCGAAGGCAGATCTGGATGAAAACGGCAAGGTCAATACCTATGATGCCCACCTCCTTCTGGCCTCTGTAAAGAGCGATTATTTCCGTGTGGAAGCCGGTGAAGGCGTTCACGTAGAAATTACTGTAGAGCTTACCCATAAGGCCGGACTGGACGAGAACTATGTCAACGGCGCTTATGTGGAGGGCTTTGTGCTGGTAAATCCTGCTCCCAGCGAAGAGGGCGAAGTGGATGTGGCACATTCCATTCCCGTAATTGGCTTCTACGGTAACTGGTCCGATGCCAGTATGTATGACCGTGGCGATTATGAGGACTATATGTACTATTCCGAGGGCGCTGAGAGTGAATTCCTCTATCCCTACTCCGGTAGCCTGAACTACATCACCTACTTTGACGGCAACGAAGAGTATATGATGATCGGTAACCCCTATATTGTGGAGGATGCCTATCCTGCAGGCCGTGAGGCGCTGACCAGCAAGACGGAGCTGGGCGACTTTGTTGTGACGCTGATCCGTAGCGCTGGTGGTTTCCTGTACTTCATCAAGGACGAGACGACCGGCGAGCTGGTACACGCAGACAGCAGCGAGCAGCTGAATGCTGCTTACTACTATGATTCCTACGGTCAGTGGGTCTATGGTAACTCTGTTGGTCTGAGTATTTGGGAAACCCCCAAGAGCTACGGCTTTGAAGACGGCGACAAGTTCACCTTCGGCTTTATGTCTGTTCCCGAATATTACGAGACAGACGGCGCACTGAGCACCGAGGAACTGGTTGCGCTGATGGAGTCCGGGAAGATCGGTGAGGGCGCATTCCATACCCGTACCTTTACTGTAGATGATACCGCACCCGAACTTCTCAGCGTAGAGAAGGACGAGGCTACCGGTAATCTCACCATCAAGGCAAAGGACAACCAGTATATTGCTGCCATTGCTGTTCTGAATGCCAAGGGCAATAACGTACTGGAGATGACCACCGCCCAGCAGACAGAGGCTAACACCGCTACGGAGACGGTGGTGGATATGTCCACGGCTTCTGCCTATGTAGACGGCGATTGTATGATCATGATTGCTGACTACGCCGGCAACGAGACTTACTACCTGGTCGAGGACTACAATGAGGGCTATGGCACCTACGTGGGCCGTATGTATGGCTTCACCAACGCTGCAAACCGTGGTACCGCCAACAGCTGGATGGAGATCATGCCCGAGAACCTGTACTACTGGTTCGATGCAGAAGAGAATATCACAAAGATTGACGGTACGGTAGATGTGGCGAATATGCCCTGGGCGGTAGTTGCCGCAGAATATGTCCATGGCTATATCTATATGGCTACCGAGGATGGCAAGCTCTATGTTGCCCCCCAGGGGGATTGGGAGAATGCCAGCATCGCAGCGACCGACACAAAGTATGCTGCCTTGAAGGATATGACCTTCAATGCTGCCGACGGCAAGCTCTATGCCCTCCACGGCAGCAGCAACACTATTTATTCCATTGACCTGGTGACCGGTGCGCTTACCAGCGAATACACCGTTTCCATTGCCCAGCCTGAGGGCAGAACCAACTTTACCGCTGAGAACTATGAGCTTCTGACCCTGACCTGCGACGGTGAAGGCAACTTCTACGCGGTCAATGACGGCAACAGTACCTATCAGAAGCTGTATCTCTATTCCTGGAGTGCAGAGGATGTGGCTGACGGTGAAGTCAAGGATCTGGCTCCCGTGAACAACACTAAGGAGGGCTACGCAGGCGACTATATCTACAACGCCAAGGTCAGCGCTACCGGCTTTAGCTGTATTCAGTCTATGGCCTATGACCGTGATGCAGGAGTCCTCTACTGGGCGGCTGCGCTGAGCACCTCCAGCCCCTATAACTATCTGTATACCTTTGATACCGAGACCGGCAAAGCTACCATTGCCACCGGCTCCATTGCGGGCATTGAGGACTGGGCCTGCGGCACGCTGAGCAGCAATGTATCCGGTCTGTACATCGTGCCTGAGGAAGATGGCGAGATTGAAACTCCTGCTGTTGCAACCGATTTGATTTTGGGTCGTGAAGAGCTGCGTCTCTTAGAGGGTGCCGTATATGAGATGGCATATGATGTCACTCCCTGGAATCTGGCAGACAAGACTGTCACCTGGACCACCAGTGATGATACGGTTGCCACCGTTGGCAAGGACGGCACGATCAATGCCATTTCCGTTGGTACTGCTACCATCACCGCTACCACCGTAGCGGAGCCCAAACTTACGGCCAGCTGTACGGTTACTGTGGAGAAGATCGAGGATGTGGATCTCCGCGGCCTCATCTACGACGGGGAAGCCAAGGCGAATTGGTCTGAGTTTACCATGCTTGATCCCCAGAGCTGGGCTGCCCTGGCCGGTGGTGAAGACATCGGCTATGATTTCATCGCCGGTGGTCTTCTGGGCAATACCCTCTATGTCCACAATGGCGACCATATGTATGGTGTAGATGCCAACACCTTTGAGGTTACGGACTATGGCTATGTGGATCCCAGCTGGCAGTGGTCTGATGCGGATCAGGCTCCTCTGAACGCAGATGGCTACTTTGGCCGTATTGTTGGTATCATCAATGGCGGCAAAGCCTTCGGCGTGATGGATGTCCGCAACAGCATCGGCACCGAGATGACCCACTACAGCGCTTTCCGCAACGATTCCGCTGCTGTGATCGCGTACAAGGGCGAGACAGAGTATACGGATGAATACGGCAGCTACCTTGCTTATGAGTACTATGTACTTACAGAAGGCGGCGATCTGTATCTGATGACCACCTGGGGCTTCTATGATTCCACGATCCCCGGCACCGTCTATACCGATGCCCTGGAGAAGATCGGTGAAACCGGCCTCCGTTTGACCGGTGTGTCTGACGTGACCTCCGGCAAGTACGGCTCTATGGTCTATGACGGCAATACCGGCTATCTGATCGTTTCTGTATGCAATGGCAATGTGAACAAGCTCTATGCTTTTGAGCCCGATATGTGCACACCTGTTCAGGTTGGCGAGTTTGAATCCGGTGTATATCCTGTGGTCGCTATGCACCAGTATGTACCCTTTGACGAGCTGACCGTTGTGATCGAGCCTGAAATTGCAGAGATCTATGTAGGCGAAGAGGCTCCTCTGGATGCTAAGGTCTATCGTGCCGCAGCGGACTACTCCGTCCGTTGGGAGAGTATGGATGAGACTGTCGCTACCGTAGACGAAAACGGTGTCGTCACCGGTGTCAGGGCAGGCGAGGTTGAGATCCGTGCATACTCTGTGGAGGATGACACGGTTTATGGCAGTGCCACCGTCACCGTAAAGGCGCTCACCGCTGTGAATACCAAGCTCCATGCTTATATTACCACCGCAGAAGGTGGCAAGTGGATCGCCATTGACGGTATGGATCTGAGCTATAATACGCTGGGGCTGTCCGATGCGGTTTACACCGGCGCAGCCGTGGCAGACGGCAAGATCTATGCCACCGACCGTGAGTATTACTATGAGATCGATCCCGGCACCGACTATACCGCTGTCAAGGGTGATAATTTCACCGACGGCAACAGCGCATCCTTTATGTATATGCTCGACGGTACCTCTGCTCCTGTGAGCAACTTTACCGTGCCCAACTACGGTGCGGACGGCTATGCTACCGGCGAAAATGCTGAGATCGAAGTAGGCGGCAAGCCTGTCTACCTCAGCGGCTATGACAGCGGCTACAGCTATCTGACCATTCTGAACGACTATCAGAAGGGTGAATTCCTGGTCAGCCAGCTCAATGCTGTGACCTATTCTCCTGCAGCGGTGGCCTGGTACTATTCTGAGATTATCGAAGGCTACTATTTCGACTTCTATTACATCCTGGGCTATGATGGTCTCCTGCAGAATTACTCCTTCTACGGTGCATCTGTGGAGGGCGAATATGTCCTCGTAGGCGCAGGCTATGAGAGCGATATTATGGACACCGGTCTGGAATTCTCCGATGAGGACGATATCTCTTTGGCCTATGTGGAAACGGACAGCTTTACCGGCGTCATTATCACCCACGCCACCGAGAACGGCACAGACTTCTATGCCTTCGACGTGACCAATAACACCATCGGTAAGCTGGGCCGCATTGACGAGGCTACGGATCTGGTGGGTCTGAGCCTGCTGAGCGATGTACCCGATGCTCCGGTTCCCCAGTATAAGCAGGTGACCTATCGTGTGGTCAACGGCACCTGGGCTGACGGCTCTTCTGCTGATCTGACCCTTACCGTAAAGCTTGGCGAGGATGGTACGGCTACCGTGGAAGTTCCCACCGGTATGATCGCCCTGGAGGGCTACGAAGGCGGCGCCTGGGATGTAGAGCCCACCGGTACTGTCTCCGGTACGAAGCCTGTAGTTTATACCTATACCTTCACCGAAAAGGTGGAAGAACCCGGTCTGAAGCTCTTCGGCTATCTGAAGATCGGCAGCAGCTATGTCTATGCCAGCATCGATCCCGCCAAGGGCAGCTACGACTCCCTGGCAAACAGCACCACCGCTTATCTGGGCGTTGGCGCAGGCAACGGCAAGGTCTATGCTGTGTCCGGTTCTCAGTACGGCAGCAAGACCTGGTACGAGATCGATCCTGCCAATAGCTTTGCCGCAACTGCCGGTTACTCCGGTTACGGTGCCTATATGGCCTATGACGGTGCAGCAGTTCCTGCACAGACCGTTACCATTGGCGGCAAGGACTATACCGTAGGCGGCTATATGGCATTCTCCTCCTGGCAGTTCAGCTCTGCCAAGATGTACATTGTCACCGATTACACCATTGCACAGGGCTTTACAGAGCTTTACAGCGCCAGCTCCATTGGCGGCAAGGCTTATGCCATCGCCTATGTGAGCACGGAAATCGTTGACAGCACCTGCAACGATACCTTCCTGGTTCTGCGCCAGGATGGAAAGCTGGTCAAGTGTGTTGTCAGCTACAGCGCTACAGCAAGCACCAAGAGCTACGAAATGAGCTGTGAAGTTCTGAACAAGACGCTGGGGCTGAGCGGTATCAGCAGTTCTGCCAACAACTGCTCCATGACCACCCTGGGCGAGGATCTCTACGCATTCTCTGTCAATACGGATGAAGGTGTTGTCCTCTACAGCTATGTGCTGAGCACCGATACGCTTACGGAGCTGTGTACTCTGGATGTAGACAGCCTGCAGGGTCTGAGTCTGCTGACGGATGTTACCGGCGGCGAGGGCAGCGACCCCTCCGAGCCCGAAGAGCCTGAGGTTCAGACAAAGGAAGTTACCTTCAAGGTTGTCAACGGCACCTGGGCAGACGGCACTACCGCTGACATCGTTGAGACGGTTACGCTGACGGATGGTATCGGCACCGTGGAAGTTCCTGCCGGCATGGTCGCCCTGGAGGGCTACGAAGGCGGCGCTTGGGATGTAGAGCCTACCGGCACCGTTTCCGGCACCGATCCCATCACCTACACCTACACCTTCACCGAGAAGGTAGTGGAGCCTCAGGAGCCTGCCGTTTCTGACTATATGCTCCACGGCTATATCTCCACCGAGAACGGCAATGTCTGGGCAAGCATCGATACCTCTGATATGAGCTGGACTGCACGCAGCAGCTACGAGTGGGTCAACTACTCCGGTGCGGCAGTCAGCGACGGTATGATCTACGCTACAGACGAGTATGCCTCCGGCTATGTCTGCATTGATCCTGAAAACAGCTATCTGGCTACCACCGGTGCATATCCCTTGTGGGGAAGCCCCATGGGTGACGGTACCTCCGCTTCCGTCAAGAGTGTGGAGATCTTCGACACTTACTATGAGGATTACTATTTCGTCAATGTTGGTATTCCCATGTATGTGGTTGGTGATGCCAACTCCGGCGAGAATATGGTGATGTTCCTTGCGGACTACACCGATACCTACAGCGTTTCCTACCGCTTCCTGGATGTCTGGGACAGCCTTGCGGTTGCGATCACCTATGTATCCTCCGAGATGGATGAGTTCAACGAGTGGTACAAGGAAAATTATCTGGTGCTCTTCGATAACGGCGATCTGTATGATCTGACGGTGAAGTACACTCTCCGTGAGGATGAGGTTTCCAGATCTGTTACGCTGGGTGATTATGTATCCACCGGCCTTAGTGTCAGCAGTCAGACTTCCATGACTCTCGTGGAAGAGGGCAAGATCGTTATTGCGATCGGTGGCGACGAAGGCGTATCCTTCTATCTCTACGACGTGGAGAACGCCACAGCCTCTCTCCTGGGCAAGATGGAAGATGCGGCTACCCTGGTTGGTCTGAGCCTTCTGAGCGATATCTCCGATGAGCAGGGCAGCGATCCCGAGGATCCCGAAGATCCCGTGGATCCGGAAGAACCCTCCGGCAGCGATTTTGCTATGCATGGCTACATCTCTACCGAGAACGGCAATGTCTGGGCAAGCATCGATACCTCTGATATGAGCTGGGAAGCTCTCAGCACCTACGAGTGGGTCAACTACTCCGGTGCGGCACTCAGCGACGGCAAGCTCTATGCTACCGATGAATATGCCTCCGGTTATGTCTGCATCGATCCCGAAAACGGCTATGCCGCTACCACCGGCACCTATCCCGTCTGGGGTATTGCTATGGGCGACGGTACTTCTGCTCCCGTCAAGAGCGTTGAGATCTTCGATACCTACTATGAGGATTACTACTTTGTCAATGTGGGCACACCTCTGTATGTGGTAGGCGACGAGAACTCCGGCGAGAATATGATCATCTCCCTCTTCGACTATACCAACAGCGGGAGCCAGAGCTACCGCTTCCTGGATGTTTGGGACAGCCTTGCCGTGGGTATCACCTATGTCTCCTCCGAGATGGATGAGTTCAACGAGTGGTATCAGGAGAATTATCTGGTCCTCTTCGACAATGGTGACATCTATGACTTTGCTGTAAAGTATACCCTCCGTGAGGATCAGGTCAGCAGAAGCCTCAAGCTGGGCGACTGCGTCTACACCGATCTGAGCTTTGATGGACAGGTTTCTATGGCGCTGGTTGCCGAGGGCAAGGTCATGATCTCTGCCGGCGGAGATGAAGGCGTATCCTTCTACCTCTACGATGTGGAGAGCAATGCCGCAGAGCTTCTGGGCGTGGTTGAAGATGCCGCCTCTCTGGTTGGTCTGAGCCTGCTGAGCGAGATTCCGGCAGGGGAGAGTGATGATCCTGCAGATCCTGAGAATCCCGAAGATCCTGAAGATCCCGAGGAGCCCGAGAATCCTGAAGATCCTGCCGGTAGTGACTATGTGATGCACGCTTATGTCTCTACCTCCAACGGCAATGCCTGGGTCAGCATTGATACTGCCGATATGAGCTTTGATGCCCTTAGCGACTATGGCTACGTCAGCTATACCGGCGCAGCGCTCAGCGATGGGCTCATCTATGCTACCGACAGCTGGGCAGAGAACTATGTCTGTATTGACCCCGAGAACTATTATCTTGCTACCACCGGTGCAGCTCCCATGTGGGGCAGCGCAATGGGTGACGGCACCTCTGCTGCTGTCAAGTCTGCGGAGATCTTCGATACCTACTTTGAGGATTACTACTTCGTAAACGTTGGCACTCCTATGTATGTGGTGGGCGACAAGAATTCCGGTGAAAACATTGTCTTCTCCCTCTTTGACTACACGGATACTGCCAGCGTAACCTACCGTATGCTGGACGTTTGGGACAGTCTTGCGGTTGCTATGACCTATGTATCCTCCGAGATGGATGAGTTTAACGAGTGGTATCAGGAGAACTATGTAATTCTCTTCGACAACGGCGATCTCTATGATCTGGCTGTGAAGTATACCCTCCGTGAGGATGAGGTCAGCAGAACCATCAAGCTGGGCGACTGCGTCTCCACCGGCCTGACGGTTTCCGGCAAGGCTTCGATGGCGCTGGTGGATACAAATAAGGTGATGATCGCTGTCAGCGGTAGCTCCAGCGTGAGCTTCTACACCTATGATCTGGAAGCAGCTGCTCTGGAAACCGTGGGCACTTTGAGAAATGCCTGGAATCTGGTAGGCCTGAGTCTGCTGAGTGATTTGACCGCCAACCGTTCCATGACATTGGTTACGGATACTGTCAGCGATATGCCTATGGCAAAGGCTGAAACTGAGAGCCGTATGGTCAAGGGCAGTCTGATGACCACCGGCGAAAGCAACGGGACCGTAGATGCCGAAAACAGCACCGTTACGATCAATGTCACAGAAGATGTTGCTGTGACCAACGGCCTTGTAGAAATTACTTACGATGCCGATAAGCTGGAGTTTGTTTCTGCCGTTTCCGGCAATGCCTACATCAGCGTCAACAGCACTGAGCCCGGCAAGCTGATCCTGGCTTATGCTTCCGCAACGGAGATCGAAGCAGGTCTGACGATCGCCGGTCTGAAGTTCAGCTTTACTGCTCCTGAGTATGATGAGAATACGGATATTGTAATCAATGCCCTGGAGAGAAACGAAGAAGCTGAGCTTGAAGAAGAGGCTCAGGCCGTTACGGTCACGCTGCCCGGCGTAAACGGACAGGAGCCTGAACCCTGTGAGCACGAATATGTTGCTGAGATCACCCGTTATGCTACCGATACAGAGGACGGCGAGATTCTCTACACCTGCTCCAAGTGCGGCGACAGCTACACCGAAGCAATTCCTGCCAACTGCGCTTCCGCACACTTCGTCGATCTGCTCCGTGACGCCTGGTACCATGAATCTGTGGACTATATGGTTGCACGTGGACTGATGAACGGCATCAGCGCAACGGAGTTCAATCCTGATGGAACCCTGACCCGTGCGATGATGGTTACCATCCTGTATCGTGTAGCAGGGGAACCTGAGGTTACGGAAGCCTCCGGCTTTGCCGATGTGGCTGATGGCCTGTGGTACACCGAGGCAATTAATTGGGCTGCTTCCGAAGGCATTGTCAACGGTTATACTTCTACGCAGTTTGCGCCCGATGATGCTGTGACCCGTGAGCAGATGGCGACCATCCTGTATCGCTATGCCAAGAGCCTGGGTATTGATACCGCTGCCTATGAGTCTACTGACCTGTCTGCCTTTGCAGACAGCACCAATGTGAGCGCCTATGCGCTGACAGCAATGCGTTGGGCCTGCGGTGTCGGCATTATTCGTGGTATGTCTGCCGATGAAATTGCGCCTCAGGGTAATGCAACCCGCGTGCAGGTTGCTGCAATGTTCCAGCGCTTCTGCGAGAACGTACTCGATCGCAGCTAATCAATCATTTTCTGATGGGGTCATTCCCGTGGCCCCATCCCCAAAGGGACTGCTTTACTTTGTAAGGCAGTCCTTTTTGTATAAGAATACCACCGGCCGGTGGTTATGATTGAGTGGGCACCTCTTAAAACTCGCACAAAAGATGGAAATATGATATAATTAGAACACAGGGAGGCAAGCGAGATGCAGATTGGATTTTGGGATGAAAGTTTGCGGTTAGAAAAGCTGAGCATGCCGAATTGAACACATCTTTGGGTTTATGACCAATTCGATGCGAGGAATCACGGTGCGATCGATTGGCATAGAACGAGCAGCCTTCAACATAGGGCTGATAAATTTAATATACATCCTTTGCCGGTATGAATTTTTAGTCATACCGGCTAAGAAGGCTGTCTGAATGGCACCTAATGGGTGTGATTTAGGCGGGAATAGCATCTGATGGGTACGATTTAGATGCGAACAGCGTAATTTGTTGCTGTGAGTTTTCAAAAAATCCGTCATATCCACTTACAGTGGCGATTAGGTGTAGTTTTTAGAGGTGTCCAAAAGATATACCTGGATTTTCTGTATATATCTTTTCGTTGTGCCTTGTTACAAAAACCAATTCCTCCGCCGTTTGTTGTGGTTCCTGGGCTTGTTATTTTTAATCTTATGTGTATAATTATCATAGAGATCAATGTTTCAAGTTCTAATAATTTCTCAGAGAATTCTATGCAAAGGAGGAGACGCCCTTGAGAACATACAGTATCATCGGTGGAGTTGATGGCGTTGGAAAGAGCAGCTTTGCGGGTGTTTTAACCAGCACCTGTGCTGATCTTGGCCCAATGATCGACACCGGGAAGATCACTGCCGAGCTTGGCGATCTTTCCGCCGGCAAAAATGCTGTTGATCAGTTAATCCGTCACTATTTCGAATGCGGTTCCTCCTTCGTGCAGGAGTTCACTCTCTCGGGACGCAGTCCTCAGCTGATAGCACAGAAAGCCCGCAAGCTGGGCTATACAATACGACTGCATTATATTGCTCTGGATTCATTGCAGGAATGTGAGGCGCGGATCAAAAACCGGGTTAAGCGCGGCGGGCATATTGGCATAAGGACTGTCGGGAGACAATTTGAAGAAAGATGGAATGACGTTCGTACATTCCTCCCCTATTGTGACGAAGCAGAGTTCTACGATAACGACAACGGCTTCGTTAAGGTAGCGGAATATCGCAACGGTGAATTGATCCCCATCGGAGATTACCGACCGCAATGGTTGGATGAACTCATAAAAACCACGGGATCTTTTAAGAAAAGGTCAACTCCACCATCAATCGCCTGATTGCAACTGAACCCGATGGTGATATTGGCGGCTGCCGCCTCTATTGCGAAGTCACCTACGACGAAGCTAACGACACTTACTGGTTCTGCGTTTATTGTGGCTAAGTGAATAGACCTAAGACCACGGATTTGTTCCGTGGTCTTTTCTATGTGTAGAATACACGCATATTATCTGTATTTTATATGTATTATATACGTATATACGATGAGACGCATTCCTTAAGCCGCGCTTTTTCGTTGTAAAAAGTGTTTGTATACAACAAATTTTCATTGCTATTTTTGTGATTATGGGTATAATATAAATATACTCAAAATGCAGAGGAGGTTAGCAAATGTATAGATTTGCTGTTGAACAATTACATAAGTGGAAACAATCAAAGCGACGTAAACCGCTGATTATCGAGGGCGCACGTCAGGTTGGTAAAACATGGTTAATGAAGGAATTCGGACAAATCGCCTATGAGGATTATGTTTACATTAATTTCGACTCCAATTCCAGAATGGCAGATCTGTTTGCATCGGATCTTGATACGGAACGCCTAATTCTTGGATTGGAGCTGTATGCAGGGCATAAAATTGACCCGAATAATACGCTCATTATCTTTGATGAAGTCCAGGAAGTTCCGCGAGCGTTAGCTTCACTAAAATACTTTTACGAAAATTCACCACAGTATCATATCATTTGCGCGGGTTCGTTATTAGGCGTTGCACTTCATCAAGGAACGTCTTTTCCGGTAGGAAAAGTAGACTTTCTCAAACTCTATCCCCTGTCATTCAAAGAGTTTTTGATGGCAATCGGGAAGGCTCAGTTTGCGGAGTTGCTCGATAGTCTGGACTTTTCGATGATTAAAAGCTTTAAGCAGATTTATATTGAAGCATTAAAAACGTACTACTTCGTTGGTGGAATGCCTGAAGCTGTACAGAGTTTCGTTGAAAATAAAGACTATAATGACGTTCGAAAGATACAACAGAGAATCCTAAACGCATACGAACAAGATTTCTCTAAACATGCCCCAAATGATGTTGTTCCAAGAATCCGTATGCTGTGGAATAGCATTCCTGCTCAATTAGCAAAAGAAAATAAGAAATTTATTTATGGCTTAGTTCGTGAGGGCGCTCGCGCTAAAGAATACGAGACTGCAATCATGTGGCTCAGTGATTGTGGGTTGGTTCACAGAATCAACCGTGTAAATTCCGCAAGAATCCCCTTGCGAGCTTATGAGGATTTAAAAGCATTTAAACTTTTTTTGGTAGATGTTGGACTTCTTGGGTGTATGGCCGGACTTCGACAGCGAACTTTGATTGAAGGAAATGATCTGTTTGTTGAATTTAAAGGCGCTTTCACGGAACAATATGTATGCCAGGAACTGAAGACAATTAGCGATCTGCACTTGTTTTATTACACTAACGAGAGAGGCTCTTGCGAGATCGATTTTGTTGCTGATACCGGAGATCAGATTGTTCCAATTGAGGTAAAAGCAGAGGTTAACCTGAAAGCTAAAAGTTTGAAGGCTTACTTTGAAAAATTCTCTCCTGTTAAAGCTGTTCGTTCCTCCATGGCAGACTACAAGGAAGAAGACTGGTTGATTAACGTCCCTCTCTATGCAATCAGTCAATTCAAGCCGTTGGCCGATAAAAATCTGTAATGGTCAAACAAAATATTACCAAATGCTGCCGTAAAGCCCCTCCTTTAGATGTGGGGATATAAGGCGCTATGTTTACACTCTGTTTTCAAAACAGAGTATAAATCAACCTATATTTTCAAATTTGTGTTTAGAATGAACAGATATCATCTGTATTTCATGTGTATTATGTACACATAGTATACACATATCTTTTCCATTATCTCAAGAAAGAACAGCGAAAAAATAAAACAGAGACACTTGCAAAAGCATCTACGTTGTGTTATACTGTTTACAGAGGCACTGCCGACGAACGGTAGCCTCCGGGTTTTCAGATTACTCCGTCAGCTGGGAAAGCATAGGACGGAGTAATCTTTTTTATCAAAAAAAATACTTTCTAAAGCCGCAGTAATAGCCACGGATTTTTCGTGGCTATTTTTTGTAAAAACAGCATAATACAGCCTATTGGCTGCACTTCTATACTATTTCGATTCGATTAACTGACATGCTGCCGCAAGAGATTCCGATGCTCTTTCGAAACGAACTTCTGAAAGAGCTTTTCTTTCAGGATAATCCATAGCAGATTCCCTCCCGTATTACATTTTGATAATAAGGCAGCGTATCAGAAAATCTTAGGAACTGACGATAGGACTTTACAGAAATGGAGACGGTTATTTCGTGCTTCAAGCTTAACTCACTGGCGACGAAAGCTACGTCTCGACGAAATTGGCAAAGAGCTTCAGGTGGCAAATCAACAATAAGCAAAATATCAATATCAGACTCTTTGTGTTGATCCCCACGAGCGTAAGAGCCGTACAAATACCCTCTTTTTAACTCGTTGCCAAAAATCGGTTTGCACGATTGGCATACTTCTTGTAAAACATCAACAGCTTGATCTTGCGTATACATAAACATGCAATCCTTTCTTTCATTTGCATAAATATCTTACCACCCCTGAGGGGTAAAATCAATCGGGCACCTCTAAAAACTACACCTAATCGCCACTGTGGATGTGGCGTATTTTTTGAAAATTCCCGGCAACAAATTACACTGTTCGCATCTAAATCGTACCCATCAGATGCTATTCCCGCCTAAATCACACCCATCAGGTGCCATTCAGGCAGCCTTTTTAGCCGGTCTGACTAAAAATTCATACCGGCAAAGGTTGTATATTAAATTTATCAGCCCTATGT
>JAZNVK010000227.1:0-8916 GCA_045592805.1 Faecousia sp. | reverse complement strand
ACCTCAATATTTCCCCGCTCTAAGTACTTCTGATAGGTCTCTGCGCCCAGCATATCATAGAGGGCATCGGAGAGGGGGCGCAGATAGGGATCGACCTTATTCTGCAGATCACCGGGAAGGAAGCCCAGGCGCTCCCCTGCCTCAACCGCCGGACGGGTCAGGATGATCCTGTTCACCGTTTTCTCACGGAAAGCAGCTACCGCCGCCGCCACGGCAAGATAGGTTTTGCCGGTACCGGCAGGCCCCACACCAATGGTGACGGTGTTTTTCATAATGGCTTTCATATAGCGCTGCTGACCTAAGGTTTTCGCTTTAATGGGCTTGCCCTTGGCGGTGATACAGACCACATCCTTTGCCATTTCGCCAATCTTATCGTCGTTGCCGGAGGAAACCAGGTCAATGAGGTAGCGCACCTTCTGCTCATCAATCACCTCACCCTTGGCCGCCAGGGTCAGCAGACCTTCAATGGCACGGGAGGCTTTATAGGCGGCCTCTTCTTCGCCGCTGACCTTCAGCTCCGTGCCGCGATTGCTGATCTTCACATGATAAGTATCCTCGATCCGCTTGATATTCTCATCAAAAGAGCCGAAAACGTTGATAATCTGCTCAATTCGCTCGGCATTGATTATTCTCTCACTCATATGTGTCTCCTTTATACAGATCCTCCATGGGTACTTCCACAGCAATCATCTCCCGACATCGGCTGTTCACGTGAAGGAGGTAAAAATCCCCTTGCCGAAGAAAGCTGTGTTCTGTGTCCAGTATTTCGCCCGCAACCATCTGACCCTGGGTATGCGCTGCCCAGGTCTGCAGCATCTCTGCCTCGGTTAAATCCGCCTCGTTTACTATAGGTGTAAGTGTATATTCCCGATAACGCACGACCTGTAATCGCAGGGGAAGCTCCAGATTTGGCAGGCTGAATTTATGCTCATCTATTATTTTATCACATCTTGTGGTAGAAATTCCACTATTTCCACATAAATTTATTCTTTTTCTCCCGATGATCAGAGAAATTTCCGTCCATTCTCTCCCTGTATAATTCTTTACGTTGCAAACAGCCGGTCGCAGTATCATGCCGGAACGCCAGGTCTCTCCGTAAATCTCACCCTGAGATCTCACAGATCGCAGACAAAGACCGTAATCCTCAAAGCCGGAGACCAAGACCTGCCCTTTCCGAACAGCTTCTCCTGCGGAAAACAGACGCATTCCCTCCGAAACGCTATAATCTGTGATCACCGCATCACGGAGCGCAATCAAATTTGTTGATGCCGTATCGACACTTTTCTGATCAGAGCCATTGGCAAGATACAAAACCGTCAACCTCGCGCCTCTACGATTGACAGCCAGCCAGGACAGCTCCGGTAATTGCTGCAGCATATCCAGCTTAATCCTTTGGGAGTCAATGGACTCGCCTGCAGTTCCGAATCCGATGCCCCGATCCTGCAGCAGCTGATTGATTCGGTAGTTAATGGACGGATCTGCACCTCTGACTTCCGCTGACCATACATATTTCTGCAGATAAAAGCTCAGCAGGATGCAAGCCAGCAGTCCCAAAAGCAGCAGGGGTCTTCGTTTCATCTTTTGCCAGAGCTGCGGAAAACCTTCAACCTTTCGTTCCTGCAGGTCGCAGCAGGCTGAAAGGCACAGAGATAGGGCAAGATCAAGATCCTTGCTGAATATTCTCATTTCCAAAGAGCGATCCTTTTGCCTTATATCCCAGAAAGAGAGCCCTTCCCGTGCGAAATTGCTAAGGCACTCCGCATAGTTATCACCGTAAACCCGAACAACGGAAATTCCGCGAACATATGCTCCCAGAGTCATCTATACCAGCTCCACTTTATGAATACTGCCCCGAAGCTCCAGGGTTCTGCGTGTCATGCAGGCAATACAAAGGCGCTCACCCGACACCCGTATCATACCGCTTTTTGTCTTGATACAAACCGTAGTCGAATCATAAGCGATCATCCCCCGATGATTCTCTATCACTATGGAATAACTTCCATGAAGGTGGATCAGCGGCACCGCCCCAAGGGTCTCCGGCGGCACAGCCAGAGAATTGCTCATCTGTTCAACAAAATCCTTCCTCATCCTTTCATCACCCGAAACATTCTATGCAGAAATGTATCATTCTTGCATGTTGCCGCATATATTCCAAAGGGTGATTGGCTTGAAAAAATATCTTGGCGCAGGCGGCACTGCGGTGATGGTAGTTATTCTGTTGGTTTATGCGCGGGACTGCTCACAGGCAGTGATCCGTGGCTTGCAGCTCTGCGGTACCGCAGTGATCCCGGCGCTGTTTCCCATGTTTGTAGCCTCCAAGCTGTTTATTGCAAAGGCACAGCAGCTGCCTTTGCCGAGACTCCTGCAAAGGGTTTGGCAGAGGCTCTTTGGAACCGGTGGAATCTGCGCTTACGGTACGATCTTCGGTCTGTTAGGCGGCTACCCACTGGGTGTTTCTGTCATTTGTGAGCTTTATGAAAATAAGTGCATCAGCAGAGAGGATGCAGAGCATAGTCTGCGCTTCTGCAATAACTCTGGTCCTGCTTTCTTTATTGCCGTCCTGGGCGCAAAGGTATTTCAGGACATTTCCGTCGGACTTATGCTATATGGAATTCATGTGCTGTCAGCACTGATGCTGGGGATCCTCTTTCGGCGTCAGAGTCATCGGGAGGCTTGTGCCATAAGCACTCGCCCATCAGGCCGTCCCTTTGGTGCGCTATTTATGGACGCGATCCAAAGCAGCTGCGCTTCCCTTCTGCAAATCTGCGGTTTAATCCTGTTCTTTACAACGCTGAACGCCGTGATGCACTCCATAGGATTATTTCAGCTGATTCAGTACCTCCCCTTTGAGGGAATTGAGGCGCTGCTTCAGGGGATCATGGAGCTTACAGGGGGAATATTCCGACTGCCAAACACAAAGGAAGCTTTGCTGCTCGCTGCCTTTCTCATGGGCTGGGGTGGATTTTGCATACATTTTCAGGCAAGCATCCTGTGGCAAAAGGTCGGCCTTTCTCCCAAGGGATATTACGTATCCAAGCTGCTTCACGGACTTCTCAGTGTTTACCTCGTATGGATGCTCTACGCAAGAAGCGTCATCTTGCCCCTTTGTCTTTTACTTGGAGCCACTCTCACAATCTTCGGATTTCGTAGAAAATGTACTGGAAATTCTGACAGATATGCGTTATAATGGACTTCGAGGTGAAACATATGCTTTTTCGCAAAAAAATAGACAAATTCTGCTCCTACTGCGCCCATGCCGCGAAGGTCGACGATAATACTTATCTCTGCGCGAAGAAGGGGCTTGTCGCCTCCTGTCATCGCTGCCGTAAATTCAAATACGATCCTCTGAAGCGTATTCCCGTACGGATGAAGCCCAAGGATTTCGCCAAATACGATGACGTAGATTTTTCCTTATAAAATATGGCATCCACCGAAAAAAGGTGGATGCCATTCTTTAAATCAATCCATAATATCGGGCTCAGTGCTTTCCTCTGTTTCCAATGTGTCAGGATAACCGGAGACATACAGATCTTCGTAAATAATCCGATACAAGCGGTCACTTGCTGCGTTCATATCGTAGACGCAGTAGAAGAGATCTTCCTCCCCGATTCTGCCGCCCCAGTACTCAACCTCATTGATCAGTGCATAATTCGTTTCAATTGTGTAGTCTCCTTGCAGTACTTCTACAGCAATCTCCATCAACTCGCCGGAGTTAAAAGATGTGGTGCAGAGTCCCAGACACTCGCGAATCAAGCCGGGATATTCCTCAACGGACATAGCCTGGGCAGTTTGCAGCAAAGATGTCAAAACCTCACGTTGACGGCCTTGGCGTTTAATCTCATTGTCCTGAGCATTACTCTCGCGAATACGGGCATATAGGACAGCAGCACGGCCTTCAAGAAGGCAATCGCCATAATGAATGTTATTGTAATCCGACAAATAACGAGCTTCGTCCCAGTCAAGATTGACTGTAACGCCTCCCACATAATCGATAATGTCTCCTAATTGATCGATCTCTACAGATATGTAGTCGGTTATATTCATAAATAGATTATAGTTTATTGTGCTAACCGCCATCTGAGCTCCGCCCCAGTAATAGGTATAGGAAAGCTTCTTATGGCTATTCCACTCAGGTATCATTACATAGCTGTCACGCGGGATAGAGATTAGCTTCAGCTTATGATGATAGCGGTCAACGGATAGAATCAAGGTGGCATCAGAAGCACCGGTACGGTCAATTCCGAGGAGCAAATAATTAGAGATTAACTCATGTCCTTCCTTTAAGTAACTACTCTCTGTCGGCTTAGGGTAGAAGACCTTTTTGGCATCTTCCGGCAACTCATAATCGCGGATCTGATCGAATGTGATCTCTTTATCCTGATACTTTTCTTCAAAATCCTCCTGTGAAATTGTCTCTTGAGTAGCCTGTGTGTCACGTATGACCTCACCGTCATTGCCGACAGTGGCAACGATCAGTTCCTCATCGGAGTGATCGTCAAAGGTATTATCATACTCCATTTTGCTGAAAACATAGTTATACGCATAGAGCACGACACTGCAAATTAGCAGTAGAAGCAGAGATAGAATTAAGCCAGATACTGCCATTCCCTTCTTTTGCCGGCGGAGGAAAAAAGCTGCCAAAGCACAAAGGACAGACAATCCGGCAATAACCATTACAGTGATCACACCTGGAATTGCAAGCCGAATGTCTGTGGGAGAGAGATTTTTCAAATATAGACCATAAGCACCATAGAAGCCCATACCCAACAGCAATAGCAATGCCAGAAGAGCGAGACCGAGAGATAGTCCGCCTAAGAGTTTTTTCTTGCGGCGGTTCCGGGCTGGACGACGATATCCCTGAGGACGGGATGATGTATTTTCAGGCTGCAGATCCAATCCTGAAGATCGTTCGGAATCCATAATATGCATCCCCTTTCATATGTTTTTGACATTATAACACACTTATTTCCAGAATTCTACCCCTAAAGGTAACGGCATCCACCAATTCTAAGTGGATGCCATTTTCTCATTATTCTTTGGATTTCATAACAAAATTCCAGCTGTCGCGGCACATCTCTTCCACGGTCTTTTCTGCATGCCAGCCGAGAAGTGTCTCGGCCTTTTCTGTACCTGCCCAGATCTGGGGAAGATCGCCATCTCTTCTGGGGCCAACGGCACGGTTAACCTTAACGCCGGTGGAGGCCTCAAAGGCATCAACCAGTTCAAACACGCTCAGGCCCTTACCGGTGCCGAGATTGACGGCCTCTGCGCCCTTGTGATTGACCGCATAGTCCAGAGCTCTCAGGTGTCCCTTGGCCAGGTCAACCACATGGAGATAGTCACGGACACAGCTTCCGTCGGGGGTATCATAATCATCACCGAACATGGTCAGCTTTTCCAGCTGGCCGGAGGCCACACGAACCACATAGGGCATCAGGTTGTTGGGAATGCCGCTGGGATCATCGCCCAGAAGGCCGGACTCATGAGCGCCGATGGGGTTAAAGTAACGGAGAAGCACGGCAGAGAATTCAGGATCCGCTGCAGAAATATCCCGCAGGATCTGCTCGATCATAACCTTCGTCCAGCCGTAGGGATTGGTAGCCACATAGGTGGGCATTTCTTCCACATAGGGCACGGGATTGTTGGGCCCGTAAACCGTTGCAGAAGAGGAGAATACAATATTCTTACAACCAGCCTCCTGCATACATTCCAGGATTGTCAGGGCAGAATCCAGATTATTGCGGTAGTAACGCAGAGGAATCTTGCAGCTCTCCCCTACTGCCTTATAGGCGGCAAAATGGATCACCGCATCAATGTGATGCTCAGAGAAGATCTTGCTGACCGCAGCCTTATCCGTAACATCTACCTCGTAAAACACCGGAGTCTTTCCGCAGATGGTGTTAATCCGTTCCACAACTTCTTTCCTGGAGTTGTAGAGATTATCAGCGATAATAACCTCATCGCCGTTTTGCAGCAGTTCGACACAGGTATGGCTGCCGATATAGCCGGTTCCGCCTGTTACCAATACTTTCATCGATATTTCCTCCTATATTACTGTCTTCTGGCAGTATAGTAATCATCCGCTTGACGGAAAAAGGGGCAGTTTCCTTTGTAATGGGTATGAATGCGATACCACTCGTCCTCGTCAATGTCCATGGAACAGTAGTATTCGTCATTCTCCTCGTCATAATTGTAATTCCAGCAATCTTCGCAATTTGGCATACGATCCTCCTCAGCGGAAAACCTTACCGTTCTCGTCGTAAATCTCCAAACGACGGCAGCGGCAGTGATCAGGCTTACATTCCGGCACATATCGCTCAATGGCCTGCACCAGCAGCAAGGGGTTCAGAGATGGATTTTGGGCGCAGACTCTGCATAGGATCCGAACTTTGCTATCCAGCTGTTCAATGCTGAAATCCTTCAGAAGCGGTCGAATATCCGCCTCTTCCGGACCGCGCTTGGTACGCTTCTCGATGAGAAGCTGCTCACGGGAAAACAGCTGCTCCAGTTCCGCCCGGCACTCCTCAGGGATACCATGATCGTAAGTAAGGATCAGCTCCGCATCCAACAGACTTAGATGCTTGGTCTTGATATCGGATTCGTAAATCTCCGTCACCCGTACACCTTCGGGAAGAACCCGGTTCAGCTGCTCCGGGGTAACGGTCAAATCAGTATCCAGTTCATATTCCAGGATCTCGCAGAGGCTTTCCATACCGACACTGAGGGGCATGGGCATAGACACGTAAGCATGAGGCGTATAGCCCTGGGAGTGGTGGAGTAGAACGCCTGCCCGTCGGAAAGCACGCTGCATCAGACGAATCGTATCCAGATGGGACATCCAGACCGCTTTTCCGGTCTTTTCAAAGCGCATTCTACGCATTGCACTTCCCTCCTTCCAGGAGGCAGTTAGCACCGCAACCGGCGCATTTGCTTCTGCAATCCGCTGTGGTCTCGGAGGCATAGGCTTTCTTACGCTCTCTGCTGAGGAAGGCGGTCGTCACACCGTCAGAGATGGTCTGCCAGGGTACAAGTTCCTCTTCCCCGTAGCCCCGGGTAGTGTAATGATCGGGATCCACACCGCAATGTGCAAAAGCATCACACCATGCACCATAGTTAAAAAACTCATCCCAGGCATCCAGGCGGCAGCCACGGTTTACAGCATCCTCCAATACGGCGCCTAATCTGCGGTCGCCCCGTGCAAGCACAGCCTCCAGACGGCTCAAATCCGCCTCGTGGTACTTGTACTCCACAAACTTGGCAGGCATATTGGCCCTCAACAATTTGGTACGGCGCAGATACTCTTCCGGTGTGATCTGTTTTTCCCACTGGAAAGGGGTAAAGGGCTTCGGCACAAAGAAAGCCGTCGCCACATGGATTCGCACGCCACGCTTTTTATTGGAGGCGTTCTCCCGCCAGGTCTGGTAGATTTTATAGACCAAATCCGCAATACCCAGCACATCCTCATCGGTCTCTGTGGGAAGACCCAGCATAAAATAGAGCTTTACACTGTTCCAACCGCCGGAAAAAGCAATAGCACAGGTATGGAGAATTTCCTCCTCTGTTACGTTCTTATTGATGGCATCGCGAAGGCGCTGCGTTCCTGCTTCCGGAGCAAAGGTCAGACCGGATTTTTTTACCTGCTGCAGCTTCAGCATCAACTCGCGTGAGAAATTATCGGCACGGAGAGACGGCAGCGACAAGCTGATCTTACGGGGCGTACAGTAGTCCAGCATACCATTTGCCAGTTCCTCCAGCGCATAATAGTCAGAGGTAGACAGGCTGGAGAGGGTGATTTCATGGCAACCGCTGTACTCCAGAGACTCCACCGCCTGCTTCTGCAGAAGCTGAGGACTTCTGGGGCGTACAGGGCGGTAAGTAAAGCCTGCCTGGCAGAAGCGGCAGCCACGAATACAGCCTCGCATAACCTCTAAATTGGAGCGGTCGTGGACGATCTCCAGGTTGGGGACAATACCATCGGTGGGGTAAAGGGCAGCATCCAAATTCTGAATAATACGCTTGCGCACCTGATTCGGTGCGCCCTCTTTTACACGAATTTCAAGCAGTTCGCCATTTTCGCCGTAAATATGCTCGTAAAAGGACGGCACATATACGCCCTCGATCTTACAGACTTCCCCCAGGAAGGCATCCTTTGTCCATCCTTCCCTCTTCGCTTTGCGGTAAAGATTCAGGATCTCGGGGGTCATCTCCTCGCCCTCGCCGATGCAGAAGAAATCCACAAAATCAGCAAGGGGCTCCGGATTATACATACAGGCACCGCCTGCAAACACCATGTGCTCCAAGCCTTTGCGCTCCGATGCATGAAGCGGGACATGTCCAAGACGCAGCATATTGAGCACATTTGTATAGCTCATCTCGTAGCCAATGGTAAAGGCAATCATGTCGAAATCAGCGATAGGGTCTCCGCTTTCCAGTGCATAGAGGGGAATGTCATTCTGAAGCATTGCCTCTTCCATATCCGACCAGGGGGCAAAGACACGCTCGCACCAGACCCCATCCATCTGATTCATTACGGCGTAGAGGATACGCATACCCAGATTGGACATACCGATCTCATAAGTATCCGGGAAGCAGAAAGCAACTCGCAGGTCAACCTCTGCTTTGTCCTTCACCGTCTGGCCGTATTCACCGCCCACGTATCGGGCAGGCTTTTGTACATTGGGTAAAATTCGCTCTAATTTGTTATTCATCTTCCACCAAATCCAGCAAATACTGACCGTATTCGGTCATTTTTAGTTCTGTGCCGATGCGACGCATGTCGTCATCGGAGATAAAGCCCTTGTGCCAGGCGGTCTCTTCCGGACAGGCGATGTACATTCCCTGACGGGTCTGTACAGCCTCCACATACTGCGCCGCATTGAGCATGCCGGCGGGCGTACCGGTATCCAGCCACGCCAT
>JAZNVK010000226.1:0-4889 GCA_045592805.1 Faecousia sp. | reverse complement strand
CCGCTGCGCGAATATGTTACATGATACAAACCGTTTTCTCAACTGTTCGATAAACATCGATTTGACTCTTTTTATTTCCAGCGGCGGGGGCTGATTTGGGCAGGAGGTTGTTTATGATACGGCTTGTTGATATTGATCCGGGAAATTGGAGGTTTCCTCTGGAGGTTTCGGTGGAGCAGAAACGGTATGTGGCAAGCCCTGCCGTACTTTTGGCGCGTGCTTATGCCTACCGCAATCATCGAAGCCGTGCCTTTCTGATCTTCGATGATGATACGCCTGTCGGCATGGGTTTGTACTATGACGAACCTGAGTTCAACTGCTATGATTTCAGCCAGTTCTTTATCGACCGGCGCTACCAGGGCAGAGGCTACGGCAGAGCCGCCACGCAAATGATTCTGGATACCCTGAGAAAGGACCTCAGACACAACAAGGTTGTCCTCTGTTACATCCAAGGAAATGAGGCAGCAAAAAAGCTCTATGAGAGCTTCGGTTTCCAGGAAACCGATCGGGACGAAGACGAGATTATTATGGAGCTGAAGCTGAGATAATTTAATCTTATTATTGAATTTCCTAATGTAAGGTGATATAATAGCATCATACTATTAGGGAGATGATTACCGTGAATAGGAAATTCATAGCACTTTTATGTATTCTTGCTTTTGTCTTTGGCCTCTTTGCCTGCGGAGTAAGCCTTGACGAAACGGTGGATTCCGCAAAGGGCAGCCAGGCAACGGTAGGAGATCTCCCCACAGAACAGGACGCTTCTACCGCTCCGACAGAAACAGCCTGCAAGCACAGCTGGCTCCCTGCAGATTGTTTCACCGCTAAGACCTGTGCGCTTTGCGGCGAAACCGAGGGCGAAGCCGCAGGACATCGCTGGCAGGATGCCAACTGTCTTGCCCCTAAGACCTGCAGCATCTGCGGTGCCACGGAGGGTACGCTCGGGAAGCATCATTGGCAGGCTGCTACCTGTATCTCCCCTAAGACCTGCGAAGTTTGCAACTTTACCGACGGACAATTGGGTGATCACGCCTGGATCGATGCCAGCTGTACCGCCCCAAAAACCTGCATGGTCTGCAAGCTGACAGAGGGCGAACCAACGGAACATCTCTGGGAGAACGCCAGCTGTGAGCTGCCTCAAACCTGTACCTCCTGCAATACCACCCAGGGAGAGGCACTGGGACATGATTGGATCGATGCCAGCTGCACTGCCCCCAAAACCTGTGCGCGCTGCGGCCTGACAGAGGGCTCCCCTTCCCACAATTACGTCAATGGCTACTGTACCCGCTGCAATCAGGAGGATCCGGGCGCAACCTTCGTCTGGATTCCCACCAACGGCGGCACACGATATCACTGTAAATCCAGCTGCAGCGGCATGATAGATCCTGAAATGGTAACCGTCGAAGAGGCCGTGGCCAGAGGCTTCACCCCTTGCGGCCGTTGCTACTGATCATATAAAAAACACATCCACCGCCAACGCAGGTAGATGTGTTTTTCAGTTTTTCAGGCGGCGATATTGGCGTAACGCTCTGCGTTCAGGGTCTGGAGCATGAAGTGCATGGGCGACAGTTCTCCGCTCTGCACCATGGAGAAAATGCGGGGGCTGCAACCGCTGACCAGCGCCACACCTTCCTCGTTGACCGTGACAGGCTGCTGGGTGTTGCGGCTCTGGACGTTCCAGAATACCACGCGGGGCAGCTTATAGCCTGCCGCAGCGAATTTCGCCTTGGCAGCTTCGAAGTTGGTGGCATCGGCCTTGCGCACGCAGCAGTTAAACTCCATATCCGAGATGATGTACAGGGTGGCAGGCAGCTCCTCCTGGGGCACATTATTCTTCACTGCCGTCCGGAGAATCAGATCAAATACCGACTCCAGATTGGTGGTCGCAATCTCGCTGAAGGTGGCAAGATACTGCAGACGGTCTGCAAAGGTCTCACCCTGAATTTCGATGAGCTGAGGACGGGAGGAGAATTCGATGATGTGATTGCGGAAGGCGCCGGTATTGTGCTCCGCAAAGTACAGCCCCAGGGACAGGGCCACCGCACCGGGCAGAGGCTTGCCGCAGCTGTACATGGAGCCGGAGGTATCGATGACCGCCAGAGCGTTTTCCCGGTTCTCATACACAGGAAGAGAGACCCAGGTTGCGTTCAGGCTCTGCTTCTCCTCCTCGGAGATGCTGCGCATATAGCTGCACCGGTACCGGTCCGCTGAGAGGTAGGGCGCTACCAGCTCGTAGGGCTGCAGAGTGTCCGCATGGAGCTTCGCCTCGCCCTTTGTGACCTTATTCAAAAATTCGCCGTAGCGCTGACCATCGTTGCGCAAGAATGCCTTGCGGTACTTCAGCATGGCCTTGGAGGGCTGCTTTTCGTAGTCGAAGGTATAGTCCTTCTCACGGAGATGATTCTCCAGAATGCGGATACGGCTGCGGAGCTTTACCAGGGTTTTACGGTAGGTGGCATCGTCCATCTGCAGGAAACGGGCGATACGCTTGGCCTGCCGCACGGCATCTCCATTGGAGGCATTGACCGAGGGCAGCCATTTGGCAAGCAAGCTCACCTCGTCGCCCATGTCCAGGGAGGACAGATCCTCCTGCAGTTGGGTCTTGATAAGCTCCAGTGCCGCCTTCTCGCAGGGGGTATTCAGGAGGCACAGCAGGTCGTCCCAGCGGCCGTATTCTGCGATATGGGGCAGATTCTTTTTCACAGACTCTGCTTTGTTCTTTGCCAGATGACGCAGGATGATGCGGAACACGCTCCGCTCTCCCAGACCGCCCCGAATATCTCTGGCGAAAAACAGGGTTTTCATGGCCAGGTCGGGATTTTCCGTATAGGCACGGACAAAGCGCTTTAGGATTTCCTCCTCCCCGCTGCTGCGCAGTGCGCCGATGGTGGCGAAAAGGTCCAGGCAATGAGAGCCTGTGGTAGCGTAGGTCAGTGCGCCGTTTTCGGTGTAAGTGCGGTTCGCCTCTTGCTTCAGGTGTTCTAACATACAAATCCCTCCTCAGGATGAAAATTCGGAACAAGGCACCGTTTTTTTGGGAGTTGAACCCAGCCATCTTGTGGTTGCCGATTGCGTTGCTGTTGGTGCCTTTCTTAGAGTACGGAGCGTACTCCAAAATACGGACAAGGCGTTTCCTTTACGGGATGGCACAAGAATTTTCTGATATATTTCTTGCTGTGAGCGCCTTTTCAAGATGCAATTTCTTTGAAGCAATCAAAGATCTGCATAAAATTGCTGTATGCATCTTTTGTGGATTTGACAAGGCACCATACAAAGATGGGACTCGAACCCATGGTCTCCTGACCCGAAATCAGGCGCTAAACCATTTAGCTACTCTGTATCTCTTGCTGTCGGTGCCTTTATGGCTTTGACAAGGCACCATTGTGAAGTGGGATTCGAACCCACGATGCGGACTTTTCATCCGCTGCTATAACCTCTTAGCTATTCATAGGTTGCTGTCGGTGCCTTTATGAAATTGACAAAACACCATTCATTGATGCGGTATCACTGTACCCCTTGCCGGGTGCCCCTCACGGTAGGGCTGTGCAGTGACGGCTCCTGACGGACGCTTCCGCATCCCTCTTTACAAGCTGCTGCAGGTGTTTTTCAAGGGAGCATAAGATGAGCCCCTGTAAGCTCGAAAGTCCCGTGACGGCATCGCTTACAAGTGCATCATACGCTGTTTCCATCGGAAAATCGTGGAAAAAAAGTTGCGAACTCGGTTTTACGCTGATTTTATCAAAAAATAGCGTATTGATTTCCATGGATTTGTCCGATATAATATCCAAAAATCAGAACGGAGGTCTTCCCATGGATCATATTGAACGCAGAGATCGGGAGCTTGCCTATATTTCAGACAGCGCCGTCATGGAGGAGCAGAAAGTCTGCAGACGGATCCTGCAAAAGCTGAACTTTATGGACAGGAGTGATTTTGACGGCATCGGGCAGGTGGTCAAGGAGCTGATCCATACCACGGGAGTTGCCTTTATCAATCCGCCCTTTTACTGCGACTACGGCACTAAAATCTATGTCGGTGAAAATTTTTATGCCAACTATAACTGCACCATCATCGATGTGGCAAAGGTGACCATCGGCGCCAACTGCTTTATGGCGCCCAACGTGGCCATTTACACCGCCGGACACCCCGTCCATCCCGACACCAGAAACTCCGCCTACGAGTACGGCAAGGCCGTTACCATCGGGGACAATGTGTGGATCGGCGGCAATACGGTGATCCTCCCCGGTGTGACCATTGGCAGCAATGTGGTGATCGGCGCCGGCAGTGTGGTAACCAGGGACATTCCCGATTGGTGCGTGGCTGCGGGAAATCCCTGCAGGGTCAGGAAAGCCATCACCGAGGACGACCGCCGCAAGCTGTTTCACGAAGAAATGATCGACGACGAAGCCTGGGAGGATCTGGTAAACCGAGGCTTCGGAGGGGAATAATCAGATACAAGCAAATTCTTATCCGTCTGTTTGCCGAACTTCGCCAGACCCCGTAGGGGCAGGATACATCCTGCCCGTGGCACTGCCGAGCCGGTGAATGATGAGTAGTGAATGGTGAATGATGAAGGTATCGGCTCCGCCGATGGATTTGAAATAAAGTCAAATAGATGGGCACCTCTAAAAACTCGCACAAAAGATGAAAATAAGATATAATTAGAACACAGGGCGGCGAGCGAGATGCAGATTGGATTTTGGGATGAAAGTTTGCGGTTAGAAAAGCTGAGCATGCCGAATTGAACACATCTGTGGGTTTATGACCAATTCGATGCGAGGAATCACGGTGCGATGGATTGGCATAGAACGAGCAGCCTTCAACATAGGGCTGATAAATTTAATATACATCCTTTGCCGGTATGAATTTTTAGTCATACCGGCTAAGAAGG
>JAZNVK010000225.1:0-3077 GCA_045592805.1 Faecousia sp. | reverse complement strand
TTCCGAACCCATTGACGGAAACGGCACCATTCCTGCCGAAAATCAGCCCACCATTACCGCCGTTCGGGTGATTGACTGATGGGAAAAGCCTTAGTTTTAGCCGAAAAACCCTCCGTCGGCCGTGAGATCGCCCGGGTTCTGGGCTGTCGCAAGGGCGGCGAGGGCTATTTAGAGGGCGACCGCTACGTGGTCACCTGGGCGCTGGGGCATCTGGTGACTCTGGCCGACCCCGATGTCTACGAGAAAAAGTGGGAAAAATGGGACATGGAGACCCTGCCCATGCTCCCCCAGAACATGAAATTGGTGGTGATCCCCCAGACGGGACGGCAGTTCCGTGTGGTGCAGGGGCTCATGAAGCGTGGAGATATCTCCGATCTGATCATCGCCACCGATGCAGGCCGTGAGGGCGAGCTGGTGGCTCGCTGGATCATGGCAAAGGCCGGCTGGAAGAAGCCCACCCGGCGCCTCTGGATCTCCTCCCAGACCGACCGTGCCATCAAGGAGGGCTTCCAAAATCTGCGCCCGGCGGCGGAGTATGACAATCTCTTCCGCTCTGCCCAGGCACGCAGCGAGGCGGACTGGCTGGTGGGCTTAAACGTGACCCGAGCCCTCACCTGCCGCCACAATGCCCAGCTGTCTGCCGGCCGTGTCCAGACCCCCACGCTGGCGCTGATCGTGAAACGGGAGCAGGAGATCCGCAATTTTGTCCCCAGGGATTTCTGGGGTCTGCGGCTCCGTGCCGGCGGTTTCAATGCCACCTGGCGTGACAAAAACAACAATTCCCGTACCTTTGACAAAGCCCTGGCGGAGAAAATCGCCGCCCAGTGCCAAAACGGCGAGGCGGTCATCACCCAGGTGCGGAAAATGCGCCGCCAAACGCCCCCTCCGGCGGCCTACGACCTGACGGAGCTGCAGCGTGATGCCAACAAGAAATACGCCTACTCCGCCAAGGAGACCCTGAACATCATGCAGTCCCTCTACGAGCAGCACAAGCTCTTGACCTACCCCCGAACCGACAGCCGCTACATCTCCGACGACGTGGTGGCCACGTTGCCGGAACGGATCAAGGCGGTAATGGTAGAGAATTATAAACCCTTCGCCCAGGAGATCATGCGCAATCGCCCCCTGAAGACCAAGTATCTGGTGAACAATGACAAGGTCACCGACCACCACGCCATCATCCCCACGGAGGAGAGCCCCGAATTGTGGCGGCTGTCCGGCCCGGAACGGAATATTTACGATCTGGTGGTGCGGCGCTTCCTGGCGGTACTGCTGCCGCCCATGGAGTACGAAGAGGTGGATCTGAGCCTGAATGTCAACGGCAATACCTTCACCGCCAAGGGGCGCATCGTCCACACCGCCGGCTGGAAGGCGGTCTATGACCGCAGCTTCTCCTTTGACGAGGAAGAGGAAGAAACACAGAGCCTCCCCGATCTGAAGCAGGGGCAGCGTCTGAAGATCAGCGCTCTGCAGGTGACCGCAGGCAAAACGCCCCCTCCACCCCGTTACACCGAAGCCACTTTGCTCACCGCCATGGAGCATCCCAACACCCAGGTGGAGGACAAGGAGCTGCGGAAAATTTTAGAGCAGACCAGCGGCCTTGGCACCCCCGCCACCCGTGCGGATATTATTGAGAAGCTCTTCTCCGCCTTCTACATTGAGCGTCGGGGCAAGGAGCTGGTCCCCACCTCCAAGGGGCTGCAGCTGGTGGAGCTGGCGCCGGAGGATCTGCGTTCCGCCGCCCTGACCGCCAAGTGGGAGGATCGCCTGTCCCGGATCGCCAAGGGGCAGGAACGGGACAGCAGATTTATTGAAGAAATGCGTTCTTACGCTACCAAATTGGTCTCGGCGGTGAAGGCCAGCGATGCCAAGTACACCCACGACAACCAGACCCGCAAGGTCTGCCCCGACTGCGGCAAATTCCTGCTGCTGGTCAAGGGCAAGCGGGGCGAGATGCTGGTCTGTCCCGACCGGGAGTGCGGCTACCGCAAGTCCGTCACCCAAGTTACCAACGCACGCTGCCCCAACTGCTTCAAGAAGATGGAGCTCCGTGGGGAGGGCGAAAACCGGATGTTCGCCTGTGTCTGCGGCTACCGTGAAAAGCTCTCGGCCTTTCAGGAGCGGAAGGACTCCGCCGGAGCCGGCAAACGGGACGTGGCAAAATTCATGCAGAAGCAGCAGGAGGACAAACCCGTCAACACCGGCATGGCCGACGCCCTGGCCAAATGGCTGGAAAGCCAGAAAAAGTAAAGACAAAAACCGCCTGTAAAGGGAAGCCGAAGCGCCCCCAACAGGCGGTTTTGCTGTTCCGGGGACAGGGAGGGAAGAGTGATGAGCGCGTAATAATGAAGGAATGTCGGCACCGCCGACAGGCAATGCACCTGCAGCTGCTCGGCAAATTTACCATAATATAATTATGTAAACCACACAGATTTAGGTAGGGTCCTTTCAGAATATGCGCAGCAAGGCAAAAGCTAACCCATGGGGAGAAAGCCAAACAAAAATTTGTCGAACTGTTGGCTGCACTGCCAATTACCTCCGTAGGGCGCGACTACCAGGCGCGCCGAAACCCACCGCACCACCGTCATAACCCGTAGGGGCAGGATATATCCTGCCCCTGGCATGACCCCATCGGACCACCGGTCAACCCCGTAGGGGCGAACCCACGTGTTCGCCCGTGGCACTGCTGACAGGCAATGCACCCACGACCGTTCGGCAAATTTACCATAATATAATTATGCAAACTGCGCGCATTTAGCACAAAGGAACTTAAAAATGTCCATTAAGGCAAAAAATACAGCCTGTTTGCAGTAAGTCAAACAGAATTTTGTCGAACTGTTGGCTGCACCCAAAGCCTTCTCCTTGAGGAGAAGGTGGCAGCCCGAAGGGCTGACGGATGAGGTGGTGTGCGACAGCACGTATTCGCCGAAACCCTTGATATTTATACGTTTTTTCCTGCTGCACACCTCATCAGTCGCCTACGGCGACAGCTTCTCCTCAAGGAGAAGCCTTTGGTGCAACGCAGCTTTAAGAATGCAGCAAACAGACCGATAAACATCTATTTGACGGTAATGCCA
>JAZNVK010000224.1:0-9328 GCA_045592805.1 Faecousia sp. | reverse complement strand
TGCCGATCTGGAACGCATGGTGGAGGAGCAGCAGCTTCAGAAGCCGGAGGATCGCACAGCGGCCTTCGGGCTGATGAAGGCTGCCTTTGACAGCCGGACCGCCGCCTTAAAATCCCGGGCGACACATTGCGCCACAGAGCTGAGTAATGCCTTCCTGTTCTGCGAGGAGGTATTCGGAGAGGATCAGGAGATGCTGATTCTGGTAACGGAGCTGACCATCAGCTACTACGGTGCCCACTTCATCAGCCGCTACGGCTGCAAGGAATACTACAAGCACAACCGCAGCCTTCTCTTCCACGAGCGCCAACGAGAGATCCTGCAAAAAATCGAGGACTTTGCGTTGTAATCGGTAGCGCTGCGTATTTTTGATATCGAGAAGCGGGATTTCCACCCTCCCGCCCGCCCACCTCGGGCGGAAATGCCAAATTTTTGATCCGATATCAAGAATTTTTTCAAAAAAAGAGGGAGAAAAAGATATATATAAATTCTTTCTTTGACAGACTCTCTATTATGTTATATAATAAAGGTAGCCTCTTACAGGCGTTCTGCTATGTAACATACCAAGGAGGATCGATTTATGAGACGGTCTTTTATTGTTTTATTTCTGATAATCACCTTATTGATTTCCGGCTGTTCTATCGTAGAAGAGCCAAATATTGAAGACGGATCTGTAGAATCTACCGAGGATATCATCCTGGAGAGCAAGAATGATTCTCCTGAAATCCCTGATAAGACTGAAGTGGAGGAGTCCGAGACTGCAGAAAGCTCTGAGGAAGCTTCCGAAACCGAATCCTCTGAGGAGCCGACCGAAGACACTACCGAGAATATCACCGAAGCTACCACCGAGCCGGCAAGCTCCGAGGCCGTAGCTCCTACCGAGCCTCATACCGAACCTCCCCATCAGCACAGCTACACTTCCAGCGTGATCTCCCCTACTTGCACCTCTGATGGCTACACCAAGTACACTTGCTCCTGCGGCAAGAGCTACACCGACAACTATACCGGCGCTACTGGCCACAGCTATGTGGATACTGTCGTTGAACCCACCACTACTTCTGAAGGTTATACCGAACACGTTTGCTCCAAGTGCGGCCATTCCTACACCGACTCTTACACCGAAAAGCTCAAGATCGTGTATGACTACAAGCGCACGCAGCAGATTGGTAATGATTACATCGCCAGCTTGGGCTATACCGTCGACCCCTCCCTTCCCTACGGTGTCTGTGGCTATTATCCGGCAACCGATTACACCGGCTATGGTTTGGGGCTTGTTGGCGGCCAGGAGTTCCTGGACTCCAAAATCATCGAAAAGGTCAACTCCACCATCAACCGCCTGATTGCAACTGAACCCGATGGTGATATTGGCGGCTGCCGGCTCTATTGCGAAGTCACCTACGACGAAGCCAACGACACTTACTGGTTCTGCGTTTATTATGGCTAAGTGAATAGATCTAAGACCACGGATTTGTTCCGTGGTCTTTTTTATGTATAGAAGACACACACATCATCTGTATTTTATGTGTATTATGTACACACAATATGCACATATCTTTTTTTATTATCTCAAGAAAGAATAGTAAAAAATAAAACAGAGACACTTGCAAAAGCATCTCCGTTGTGTTATGCTGTTTACAGAGGCACTGCCGACGAACGGGAGCCTCCGAGTTGTCAGATTACTCCGTCGGCCTGGAAAGCATAGGACGGAGGAATCTTTTTTATCAAAAAAGAAATTACTTTCTAAAATCGAGAATTCTCAGAACGATAGAGATAGCCACGGGATTCCGTGGCTATTTCTATTTCATCTATCGAGTTTAAGAAGCTTGTGGCATCAGTTATATCCGATGGTCCTTAATCCATGCAAGGAGTGCATCATATTTCATGGAGCCGTTGGCTATAGAAAGACCGACCTGTGGGGGTATCCCACTTTTTCTTTGGCTTCTGCTATACTGCGGTTAAAGCCGGGAAAGGATGGTTTTTTATATGAAAGATACGAGAATTATGAAAAAGGGGCAGGCGTTGCCGCCTTATATGGCTTATCCTGTATTTCTGCTGGATATGAAGCTGTCGGAGACCGCAAAGCTGATCTATGTACTGCTGCTCAACCGCGGCAGGCTCTCGGACAGGACGGGGAAATTCATCGACCGGGAGGACAGGGTCTATCTGTTTTATCCCATCGAGGAGATCGCCAGGGATTGCCGCAAATGCCCCATGACCGTCAAAACCGCACTGGGTCAGCTGGAGCGCGCCGGTCTGCTGCAGCGGAAACGGCAGGGCATGGGAAAGGCATCCATTCTCTATGTCAAGCTGCCCAAAAACAGCGAGGCTGACCGATCACAAATGAGCCTCTCAGAGTGATCGAAAACGATTACTCTTGAGTGATCGAAAACGATTACTAAGATAGACAGTATTCTGTCTGTGACATGGACAGTTTTCTGTCCACAATATATAATAAATAAGAAATAAAGAAAGAAATAAAAAGAAGAATCAATGGATGGATTTCTTTCTTTTATGTATTCAGAGACCAGCCATGTTCTCCGTGGTAGATCATCAGACGTGTCTGTCCTCCGTCCACACAGATATTCTCTCCCGTAATAAAGCCAGCCTTCTCAGAGGCCAGGAAGAGCACCAGGTTGGCAATATCCATTGGGTTTCCTACCCGGCCCACAGGCTGCTGCAGAGCATCGGGGCCCTGGTAGACGGTATAGGCCGTGTCGATCCAGCCGGGAGAGATGGAATTGACTCTCACCTTCCCCGCCAGACTTACGGCCAGGGCATGGGTCAGGGCAGAGATCCCTCCCTTGGCAGCGGTGTAGCTCTCGCTCTGTGGCTGGCTCATGCGGTCACGGGAGGAGGAGATGTTGATCACGCTGGCTCCCGTAGAAAAGTAGGGCAGAAACAGCTTGGCCAGATAAAAGGCCGCTGTTACGCCGATATTCATTGCTCGCTGAAAGTCCTCATAGCTGCAGGTATCAATGCCCAGAAAGGGAGGCGGCGCATTGTTCACCAGTACGTCCACCTTGCCGTGCGCCTGTATCACGGAAGCCGCAAAGGACTCTAAAGTCTCCTTGCAGCCGATATCGCCCACAAAATGATTGCCCTCGGCGCTGTCGATGACGCAGACGGTTGCGCCCTCTCGACGGAATTCTTCCGCAATACATTTACCGATGCCACCGGCGCCGCCGGTGACTACGATGACTTTATTCTGAAACATCATATTTCCTCCTCTCAGACCGTAACGGCGATCTTGATCACACCGTCCCGTCGCTGCTCAAAGAGCTCGTAGGCCTCCATAATTCGCTCCAGAGGGTAGCTGTGGGTCAGGAGCGGCCCGGTGTCCAGCTTGCCTTCGGCAATCAGCTTCAGGGTCTCCTCACAATCACAGCCGTCTACGCCGCCGGTCTTGAAGGTCAGATTTTTGCCGTACATCTCCGGCAGAGGCAGGATCTGAGGCTTGTCATAGAGAGCTACCACAGTAACTGTCGCATTGGGTCGGGCGCAGCGCCATGCCAGACGGAAGGTGGAGTCTGCGCCTGCCACCTCCAGTACCACGTCTGCGCCGCCGTGATCGCTGTGCATTAAGACGAAATCCAGGCAGTTTTCCGGCTGAGTGGTCAGGACTTGCGGATAATGCTTGCGCACGAAGTCCAGGCGAAGGGGGTCTTTCTCGCAGACAATGATCCGCTTTGGCTTTCTCAGCATTACACACAGGAGCGTGCAGAGTCCCGTCGGGCCTGCGCCCAGGATCAGCACTGTGTCCTCCTCCTTGATCTCGGAGATCTTGGCCGCCCAGTAGCCCGTGGCAAGGACATCCCCCACCAGAAGCGCCTGACGGTCTGTAACTGTGTCGGGAATGAGGTTCAAGCCCTGATCGGCAAAGGGTACACGGACATACTCCGTCTGCCCGCCGTCAATGCGGCAGCCCAGAGCCCAGCCGCCGTTGTGATCGGTGCAGTTATTGACGAAGCCCTTTTGGCAGAAGAAGCACTCACCGCAGAAGGTCTCCACATTCACCGTGACCCGATCGCCGGGCTTTACCTTCTTCACGGCGCTGCCCACGGACTCCACCACGCCCACCATCTCATGACCCACGGTGATTCCGGGAACAGCTCGCGGCACAGAACCGTGCTTGATATGCAGGTCGCTGGAGCAAATGCTTGCCAAAGTCACCCGAACAATGGCATCCCACTCCTCCAAAATCACGGGCTTGGGCTTATCAATTAAGGCAAAATGCCCTTTATCTATGTAGGTCAAGGCTTTCATAGGCTACACCTCCTGATTTTGGATCTATTATAGCACAAATTCCCTTTGTTGCAAATAGCGTTACTTCTAATTGATTTAGGGAGAAATATCGCCTATAATACAGTCAGAGAATTGATCGGAGGGTGCGAATATGGATCATATTACGAGAAGAAATCAGGAGATCGCCTATATCTCGGATCAGGCGGTGATGGAGCAGCAGGTGGGCTGCAGAAAGATCCTGCAGAAGCTGAATTTTATGGATCGAAGCGATTTTGCCGGTATCGTGGAGGTAGTCAAGGAGCTGATCAACGCGCCGGAGGGTGCCTTTATCAACCCGCCCTTCTACTGCGACTACGGCTTCAATATCCACGTGGGCAAAAATTTCTACGCCAACTACAACTGCACCGTCCTGGATGTATCGAAGGTGACCATAGGCGACAACTGCTTTATGGCCCCCAATGTGGCCATTTACACCGCAGGCCATCCCATCCACCCCGACACCCGAAACTCCGCCTATGAGTACGGAAAGGCCGTCACCGTGGGCGACAATGTTTGGATCGGCGGCAATACGGTGATCCTCCCCGGTGTCAATGTGGGCAGCAATGTGGTGATCGGTGCAGGCAGCGTGGTGACAAAGGACATCCCCGACTGGTGCGTAGCCACGGGGAATCCCTGCAGAGTGATCCGCAAGATCACAGAGGAAGACCGCAGCAAGCTGTTCAGAGACGAGCAGATCGATGCGGAAGCCTGGGAGGATATCCGGGCCCGGGGCTTCGCCGGGGAATAAAGTGGGAGGACTATTGGGTTTCCGGGGCATCTTCGATCCCGGCGTTTCGGAAGATGGACGCTACCAGTGCGTTAAGCATGTACAGGTCTCCGTCTTTTGTTGTGCCCCATTGGGTCGCTTTCTCTGCGTCTTCCATAAGCCAGGGAAGATCGAAGGGATCTTCGTCCAGGATAGAATCGTCCCTGCTTCTCTCCTCGTGTATTCCCCGATGCAGGCCGGTCAGATAGACCTGATCCAGGAATTCTGCCATATGGCTCGGGGTCATTTGCTGAATTGCTTCGTAGTTTGTCATTGCTCCTCCTTCCAGGCGCGGTCTCTTTTTCGGTTGTAGATCTTGCTGCTCTCCGCCTTGCGGGTGATCGGCTTTAACGTCCCCCAGGTTTGCCGCTTGGCCTGGGAGAGCCTTCTTTTTTCCTTCTTGGAGAGCTTCACATAGGGGATAAATTTTTCCAACTGTGCCTCCTTCCTGCTTGGTCAGAACGAGCCTTTAAAATATTACTTGCAAATTTCATCCATATCGTGTATGCTAAATGTCGAAATCAAATCAAAGGAGGAATTGCTATGGCTAAGACCTTTCCCGTGATCGATCCCGTGGCAACCGGCGAGAATATTCTCCGCCTGCGTAAGCGCCGCGGTCTCAGCGTTCGGGATCTGCAAAACTGGTTCGGCTTTGAAGAGCCCCAGGCCATCTACAAGTGGCAGAAGGGCAAGAGCCTGCCTTCGGTCGACAATCTTTATGCACTCGGTGCACTTCTGGATGTCTCTATGGAAGAGATCCTGGTGCCCTGCCGCCCCAAACTGAATACCGTCACTCCCGGGCAGCAGGATATTCCCTGCTGCCCGCCGCTTTTCTTCCTCCGACATTATCATTATAGGATCTACAGCACTTTTTGTCATTGTACTGCTGGTTTATTGATTTTTTTAGTTGCAAGTAATAGAATATGACAAGAACTGATGCACCCACAGCAAAGGAGCAAGACCATGAACTATGTACTTTCTGATATCCACGGCAATGAGCGCCGTTTCCGCTCTGTGATGGAGCAGATCCGGCTGCAGCCGGAGGATACCCTCTATGTCCTGGGGGATGTGATCGACCGCTATCCCGGCGGCATTCGCATTCTGCGGGAGCTGATGAAGATGCCCAATGTGAAGATGCTTTTGGGTAACCACGAATATATGATGCTTCGGGCGGTGGGCCAGCCCTATAACGCAGACGAGGCCGTGAGCCGCTCCACGAAGGATCGGGCCACCGATCTCTGGTACTATAACGGCGGCTGGGGTACCCACAACCACCTGAAGCACCTCCGCAAGAGCCTGCGGGAGGAGATCTATGCCTATCTTCACAGCCTGCCCCTGAATATCGATATCACCGTAAACGGAAAAGCCTACAAGCTGGTGCACGGCGCGCCGGTAGAGGAGTTCGACCCCGCCTCCCGCTACACCGATGCCACCATGCACGCCGTGTGGAAACGGCTGGAGGGCAGCGAGTGCTTTGACCGGGGCTATACCCTGATCTTCGGCCACACCCCCACCAAGCACTACCAGGATGACAGCCTCCTGTCCGTCTGGTACGGCGATAACTGCATCGCGATCGACTGCGGCAGCGGCTACCCCGAAGACCTCTACAACGGCAAGCAGGGCCGCCTGGCCTGCCTGCGCTTAGAGGACGGCAAGGTGTTTTATTCCGAATAAAGCAAAGCCCGGAGGAGCCCTTTGATAGGGTGCCTCCGGGTCGATTTATGCCCAGACTATGAAATGCAAATATCGTTCTCTGTTAACGAAAATTTATTCACAGGAGGATTCCCCGGCTATATCTCCGAACAGGATCCGCAGATAATCACGGCGACCAAAGAGAATGCGATCCACGTACACGGCATCACCGAGCACACGGTAGAAGGTCAAATAATTCCCGGTGACAAGATAACGATAATCTGTAACTCTATTCGTGATCGATGTTAGCAATGCACCAAGCTCCGGAAAGGATGCCAACTGATCCACATCATCCATAATGCGATTGACCGTACGCCGGGCCGCAGTGGGATTGCTCAGCTCAAATGCAACATAATCCCAAATATCCTCTAAATCACGCTTGGCCTCAGCGGAATAATTGATCTTATTCCTCATTTGCCCTCGCACGGAAGTGTGCCCTCACATCGTCAGCAGAGAGCCAGCCCTCCCGCTCACCGGAGCGCCGACCCTTTTCCAATTCGTTCATCAGTCGCAGCGTGGCTTGGGTTTCCTCATAATCCTGCATATCAACGATCACATATTTGCCGCGCCCGTTTTTCGTCAGAAACACAGGGGCACCAACGGCAACATCATGCAGAACCTCCGTATAGTTTCGAAGATCGGAGATAGGTTTAATATTGGGCATAGTATATCAGCTCCTTTGCTACTATTATACTCAGTTTTGCTGTAAAATTCAACAGCAAATTTGCAGCAAAAGACTTCCTTATTCTGTAAATTCTATCTGCCGGTACAACGAAGGTGAAGCACGCCTCTGTCTTTACGATTTCTAACTCAACGCACAGTTGGATCGGGTCGCTTACACCGCCATTGAAAAATTGCACCCGATCCGTTAGTATAGAACTGCAAGCGCTTGACAAACAAGTTAGGAGAGTCTGTATGAACATTGGAAATCAGATCAAAGCCCTGCGGATGCGTAAGGGTGTGACCCAGGAGGCCGTGGCACGGCATTTTAACCTTACCGCCCAGGCTATAAGCAAGTGGGAGTGCGGTCAATCTGTCCCCGATATCGGGATGCTGCCCGGTCTGTCTGCGTATTTCGGCGTTTCCATTGATGAATTATTTGCCCTGTCGGACGAAACCCGTATGGAACGAATCCAGAATATGCTCTGTGATGTACGCTTTCTGAATCCCGCAGATGTGGAAAATGAGCGGCAGTTTCTTCTGGAAAAGGCTCGCAGAGAGCCCAAAAACACGGAGCCTCACAGCTTGCTGGCACAGTTGGAACTCCATCTGGCAGAGGAGCACCGCATCCGTGCCCGGGATTATGCGTTGGAGATCCTGGCGAGAGATGCGTCTCCCGCAAAGGGCTGCTACTTTTTAGGGCAGGCCATGGGCGGTGTGCATGTAGATCCCAGACACAACCACCATACCGCTCTGGTGGCGCACTATAAGGAATGCCTGGAGAAATACCCGGACGACACCCGGATGACCTATGGCCACTTGATCTCTCAGCTGATCGAGGATCACCGTCTTTCCGAGGCGCAGAAATACTGCGACGAGATGGAAACGACATATCCCGGCGATCATTTTATGACCGTACACAAAATCAAGCTCGCCATCGCCAAGGGTGATCTGTCCGCAGCGGAAGCCATGTGCGCTGAACTGGACAGAAAATACCCCGAGGATTGGAGCATCCAGCACTGGATCGGCGATTTGCTGGCTCTGGCAGGGAAATACGCCCCGGCCAAGGAGCATTACAGGAAATCCATTGCACTGCTCCCCTCACCCCGTTATGTGGACCCCATGGATTCTCTGGCCCAGGTCTGTGAAATCGACGGCTACATCGATGGCGCCATAGCAACCAGAACCTTTGAGCTGGAAGTCTCCGAATCAGACTGGGATTGCACCACCGGCGAGAGCATCGACCATATTCACAGAGAAATTGCCCGACTGAAAAAGCTTCTGTAAATTAAGCCCCGGAGGTATCCATTTGTTTGGGTGTCTCCGGGATTATTAATGTATGAACCAATATGTAGTTTTTTTGGTCGATCTGGGGAACAAGTCCATTCTTTGTCTGACGAATATTGCAATAATTGATACTACTGCAGCTTAGATTCAAAAGAGTTACTACCCTTCATTAAAGAATTGACCATATTCTATTCGTGCAGGTGCAACCATGCGGATTGAAGCCGTCGGACTTCTTAGCGTTATTTCAATCCAATCACACCGTACGGGGTGGGACATACAGATCGCCTTCCTGGGGATCGACCTGCTTATTTCAATCCACCCACTCCGTGCGGGGTGGGACATGCGATATCGCTCATGCACTCAAAAGTACCCTTATTTCAATCCACCCACCCCCTTCGGGGTGGGACCTCTTGGATTCCTCCAGGGCAGCCTCCATCTCCCTATTTCAATCCACCCACCCCGTGCGGGGTGGGACGAGGAAGTCGGAGGTGAGTACGTATGGGCTTAACCATTTCAATCCACCCACCCCGTGCGGGGTGGGACCAGCTGACGTCCTGCTCGGCCTCCGGGCAAAGCGATTTCAATCCACCCACCCCGTGCGGGGTGGGACGGCACGCCAGCCCGCATAAGAGCGCTCATTGCGTG
>JAZNVK010000223.1:0-10494 GCA_045592805.1 Faecousia sp. | reverse complement strand
ACGACATGGCTACGATCCGACTTGGCCTGATCCTGCCCTGCGGCGCAGCCGGTCGCTGGGTCAGGAGCGAAAGGACAGAAAAATGACAACTGCCATCGAAACCAAAGAACTCACCTTCTCCTACCCCGCTGACGAGGGCGATTTCAGCCTGCCCGTCTTTGAGAAGCTGAATCTGACCATTGAGGAGGGCAGCTTTGTGGCCGTGCTGGGTCACAACGGTTGCGGCAAGTCCACGCTTGCCAAGCATTTTAATGCGGTGCTTCTGCCTGAGAGCGGCAATGTGTATGTCTACGGCATGGACAGCGCCGATGAGGAGCAGCTGATTGAGATCCGCCGCACTGTGGGCATGGTCTTTCAAAACCCTGACAACCAGATGGTTGCCAATGTGGTGGAGGAGGACGTTGCCTTTGCACCGGAAAATCTGGGTGTTGAGCCCGCTGAGATCCGCCGCCGTGTGGACGAGGCACTGAAGACCGTGGGTATGTACGATTTCCGTATGCACGCCCCTCACCTGCTCTCCGGCGGTCAGAAGCAGCGTGTCGCCATTGCAGGCGTCATCGCCATGCGTCCCAAGTGCATCGTGCTGGACGAGCCCACCGCTATGCTGGATCCCCACGGCCGTGAGGAGGTCATCTCCACCATTGAGCGGCTGAACAAAGAAAGCGGCATTACCGTAATTCTCATTACCCATCATATGACCGAAGCCTGCCGGGCAGATCGTGTCATTGTTATGCAGGAGGGTAAGATCCTCACCGACGGCAGCCCCAGGGAAGTATTTTCCCAGGTGGAGCTGCTGAAGAGCGCTGATCTCACCGTCCCCGCCACCACGGAGCTGCTGTACGAGCTCAATAAAGTGGGCTGCGAGCTTCCCCTCGACGCCCTGTCTACTGAAGAATGTGCGCAGGCACTTTGCGCTATGCTGAAGGCCTGACCACCCGGGAGGAACTACATTGTCTCAGATCATCGAGGTCAAGGACCTCTGCCATACCTACAGCGTCGGCACGCCCTTTCAGCACGACGCCATTCAACATCTGAATTTTACCGTGGAAAAGGGTGAATTTCTCGGAATCATCGGCCATACCGGCTCCGGGAAGTCCACCCTCATCCAGCATCTGAACGGTCTTCTGAAACCCAGCTCCGGCGACATTTTACTGGGCGGAGAGAGCATCTGGAAAGATAAGCAGACCACCCGTGCCGCACGGTTCCGTGTGGGTCTGGTGTTCCAGTATCCGGAATATCAGCTCTTCGAGGACACGGTCTATAAGGACATCTCCTTTGGCCCGAAGAACATGGGTCTGAAGGAGGCGGAGATCAAGGAACGTGTGCTCCGGGCCGCCGACTTTGCCGGCGTGGATCGGGAACTGCTGGACAAATCCCCCTTCGATCTCTCCGGCGGTCAGAAGCGCCGTGTTGCCATTGCAGGCGTGATCGCCATGGAGCCGGAGATCATCATCTTCGACGAGCCCACCGCCGGTCTGGATCCCGCAGGCTGTGCCGCTCTGCTGGAGAATATCCGTGCCTATCAGAAGGCCACCGGTGCCACCATCATTATGGTCAGCCACTCCATGGACGATGTGGCTGCCCTTGCCGACCGTCTTCTGGTGCTCTATAAGGGCAAGGTGGAGATGCTGGGCAAGCCCGCCGAGGTTTTTGCCCGGGCGGAGCGTCTCCGTGAGATCGGTCTTACCGTTCCCCAGGTCACCAGCCTCTTCCTGCGGCTGCGGGAGCTTGGGGTCGATGTAGACCCGGCTACCTATACCTTCGACCATGCGCTAAAGCAGCTGCTCTCCTTAAAGGGAGGTGCCAAGAATGCTTAAAGACATCACCTTAGGCCAGTATTTCCCCGGGAATACCGTTGTCCACCGCTTAGACCCCCGTACCAAGCTGGTACTGACCCTGGTTTATATCGTGGCGCTGTTTCTGTGTAAGTGGTTCATCTCCTATGCCCTGATGCTGTGCTTCCTGGCCCTGGCCATTCTTCTCTCCAAAACCAAGCTGAAGGCACTGGTGAAGGGTCTGAAGCCCCTTCTCATCATTATCGTCTTTACTGCGCTGATCAATATTTTTTACTCCGAGGGCAGAGTGCTTGTGGAGTGGTGGATTTTCAAGATCACTGTGGAGGGTCTGGTCAATGCCTTCTTCCTGATCCTGCGGATCATGATGCTGGTCATGGGTACCTTCCTGCTGACCTACACCACCTCCCCCATCGCCCTCACCGACGGCATTGAGTCCCTGCTCTCTCCCCTGAAGAAGATCCGTTTCCCCGTCCACGAGCTGGCCATGATGATGAGCATTGCCCTGCGCTTCATCCCCACTCTGATTGAGGAGACCGACAAGATCATCTCTGCCCAGAAGGCCAGAGGTGCGGATTTTGAGACCGGAAATATCTTCCGCCGTGCCAAGGCGCTGATCCCCATTCTGGTTCCCCTGTTTGTCTCTGCCTTCCGCCGTGCCGATGAACTGGCCACGGCTATGGAGTGCCGCTGCTATCATGGCGGCAAGGGTCGCACCAAGATGAAACAGCTGAAAATGCACCGGGCAGATCTGTTCACCTTCCTCATCGGTCTTGCCGTGCTGGGCGGTGTCATTGCCCTGCGTTACTTTGGTCTGTAAGGAGGCGCTTCCCGTGCGGAACATCGCATTATTTCTGAAATACAACGGCACGGCCTACCACGGCTGGCAGGTGCAGAAAAATGCCTGCACCGTGGCACAAACCCTGGAGGAGGCTGCAGCCCGTGTGGTGAAGCACAAGGTGCATATGACCGGCTGCGGTCGCACCGATGCCGGTGTCCATGCCAGAGTGTATGTGGCAAATTTCCGCACCTCCTGCACCATTCCCACGGATCGCCTCCCCTACGCTCTTAACACCCAGCTTCCCGACGACATCGTGGTTTTTAATGCCATGGATGTCCACGATGACTTCAATGCCATCGGCTCCTGCGTCCGCAAGGAGTACACCTATCAAATTTACAATTCCCACATCCGTGACCCCTTTTATACGGATCGGGTGTGGTTCTACCCCAAGCATCTGGACGAAAAAATTATGGCGGAAGCTGCGGCGCAGTTTGTGGGCACCCACGACTTTGCCGCCGTCCGCTCCGTAGGCACCGATGTCAAATCCACGGTGCGCACGGTCTATCACTTCGACGTGGAACGTCAGGGAGATCTGATCTTCCTGCGGGTCTGCGCCAACGGTTTCCTCTACAATATGGCAAGAGCCATGGTAGGCACTGCCGTCTATGCCGCCGAGGGCAAGATCTCTCCCAAGGAGATCGGCAGAATCCTGGATGAGGGAAACCGCACCGCCGCAGGGCCTACCGCCCCTCCCGGCGGCCTGTATATGACACAGCTCTGGTACGACGACGGAAAGATCGCTTTCCACGTCTGATACCGGCGGATATATTCCTTTGAAAAGGAGGAAAAACCATGAAACCTACCCTTTGCAACCGTTGTAAAAAGAATTTTGCCGTGATTTTCATCACGAAAGTGGAAAACGGCCAGAGCACTAACGAAGGTCTCTGCCTGAAGTGCGCCAAGGATCTGGGCATTAAGCAGGTAGACGATATCGTGGAGCGCATGGGCATCACCGACGAGGATCTGGAGAACCTGAACTCCGAGATGATGTCCCTGATGCAGCCGGAGCCTGAGGATGAGGATGACGATGAGGTGGGCAGCCGCACTGCCACCTTCCCCAATATGAACCGCCTCTTTGGCGGTGGCAGCAACTCCAATCTGCCCTCTGTCCCCAAGGAAGAGCCCAAGGGCAAGGAGTCCCAGGGCGAGAGCAAGACCAAGAGCAAGAAGCACAAGTTCCTGGACACCTACTGCCTGAATCTCACCGCCAAGGCTCGCAATAACGGTCTGGACAAGATCATCGGCCGTGAGGTGGAGACGGAGCGTGTGGTACAGATCCTGAACCGCCGTCAGAAGAACAACCCCTGTCTGATCGGTGAACCCGGCGTGGGCAAAACCGCCATTGCCGAGGGTCTTGCCCAGCGGATCGTGGCCGGTAATGTACCCTTCAAGCTGAAGGACAAGGAGGTCTACCTGCTGGATCTGACCTCTCTGGTGGCGGGAACTCAGTTCCGTGGCCAGTTCGAGAGCCGTATGAAGAGCCTGATCACCGAGATCAAGTCCTGCGGCAATATTATTCTGGTCATCGACGAGGTCCATAATCTGGTAGGCGCAGGGGATGCCGAAGGCTCTATGAGCGCCGCCAACATCTTAAAGCCTGCCCTCTCCCGTGGGGAAATTCAGGTCATCGGTGCCACCACCTTCTCCGAGTACCGCAAGTATATTGAAAAAGACTCCGCTCTGGAGCGCCGTTTCCAGCCTGTCACCGTGGCAGAGCCCTCTTTGGAGGAGGCTGTGGCCATTATCCGTGGTATTGCCCATTATTATGAGCTGTTCCACGGGGTGAAGGTCTCTCCGGAGATCGCACGGCAGGCGGTCATTCTCTCCGAGCGCTATATCACTGACCGTTTCCTCCCCGACAAGGCCATTGACCTGCTGGACGAAGCCTGTTCTGACCTGAATCTGCGCACTAAGTCCATCTCCGATCTGGCGGAAAAGCGGAAGGAAAAGGCAGATTACGAGCTGGAGCTCAAGATGCTCTCCGAGGATACGGAGCACTCCGACTTTGAGCGCCTTGCCACCCTGAGAAGCAGAGTCCTGCGTCTGGAGCAGGAGATCAAGGAGCTGGAAGCCATCCCCGCCCCCATGCTCACCATGGAAAATCTGGCTCGCATCATTGAGATGTGGACAAAAATCCCCGCCAGCAAGATCCGTGCTCAGGAGTATGAGCAGCTCCGCTCTCTGAAGGAACGTCTGCAACGCTATATCGTAGGCCAGGACGAGGCCATTGATGCGGTCTGCGCCGCCATTCGCCGCAACCGTGTGGGCATCGCCACCAAGAAGCACCCCGTCTCCTTTATTTTCGTGGGCTCCACCGGTGTGGGCAAGACGGAGCTGGTAAAACGGCTGGCTGATGAACTCTTCGATTCTGTGGATTCTCTGGTGCGGCTGGATATGTCCGAGTATATGGAACGCCATTCTGTCTCCAAGCTCATTGGCTCTCCCCCCGGCTATGTGGGCTACGACGAGGCCGGTCAGCTGACGGAGAAGATCCGCCGCAAGCCCTACTCCGTGATCCTCTTTGACGAGCTGGAGAAGGCGCACCCCGATGTGCTGAACGTACTGCTGCAGATCCTGGACGACGGCCGTATCACCGATGCCCAGGGGCGTGTGGTCAATTTTGAGAATACGGTCATTGTCATGACCTCCAACGCAGGCTCCGAGCGAAAGGACGGCTCTGTAGGCTTCGGCCGCAGCATGTCCGAGCAGAGCAAGGAGAAGGCCATGAAGGCGCTGCGGGAATTCCTGCGGCCGGAGTTTATCAACCGTGTGGACGAGATCGTCTGCTTCAACAAGCTCTCCGAGGAGAATTTCCGTGGCATTGCCAAGATCATGCTGGAGGAACTGAAGACCAATCTGGAGGAACGTGGCATCCACCTGAGCTGGGACGAGAGCATTGTGGACTATCTGGTTGCCCAGTCCTACTCCATTACCTACGGCGCCAGAAATCTTCGCCGCTGCATCCAGCGTGAGCTGGAGGACGGCATCGCCGGAAAAATCATCGACAGCTTTGAAGCACCCATCTCTCAGATCAAGCTCACCACCCGGGAGGGCAAGGTGGAGATCCTCGCCCTGTAATACAGAAAGAGAGAAATGAACATGGAACAGCAAACCGAACATTACAATCCCGCAGAAATCACAAACGAAAAGAATGAACGAGTGGCACTGGGTCTTCTGGGCGCTCTGCTGTTTTCCCTGGCAGGTGCAGCGCTTTATTTGATCCTGCGCAAGGTCGGCTACATCGCCAGCATTACCGGCCTTGCCACCGCCTATATCTCCTTCTTCGGCTACGGTCTCTTCTCCGGCAATAAGGAGAGCAAGAAGGGCATGGTCGCCGCTGCGGTTTTTGCAGTCCTGATCACCGCCATTTCCTGCTTTGTGGCTTTTGGATGGGATCTCTACTCCGCAGCTAAGGCGGATGATATCGTCATCCCCTTCTCCCGACTGTTCAACGATACCATTGAACTGCTGAAAAACGGACAGGTCAGCTATATCAAGGGCATTTATGAGATTACCTATTCTATGGATTCCTCCGGCTTCTACAAGGATCTGGGTATGTCTCTGCTCTTCTGCGGTCTGGGTATCTTCGGCTTTATCCGCAGCACCAACCATAAGGTTCGTGCCAAAGAACAAGACGGTGCACAGCAATGATCAAGGCCGTATTCTTTGACATCGACGGTACTCTGGTCTCTCTGAAATCCAGGGTCTATCCTGCCTCCATTCCCGGGGTATTGAAACAACTCCGTGACAAGGGAATTCTGCTCTTTGTTGCTACCGGGCGCTCCAAGTTTGAGATTGCAGAGGAACATCTGCTGGACGGCCTGGAATTTGACGGCTATCTGACCAATAACGGTCAGGACTGCTATGACGCAGCCGGTAAGAGCACCTACTCCAAGCCTCTGGCAAAGGAAGAAGTGGCTGCGATTCTGCAGTGGACAAAGGAACACAACGAGCCCTGCTGGATGGTCAGCGGCAAGGAGAGCCGCCTGAGCTTCACCACAGAGCGCAGTGACGAGGCTTTCCGTGAGATCCATACCCGAAATCCTGCCGTAGGCACTCTGGATCATATGGTGGAGGATGATGTCTATAAGATCGTCCTGTTCCTGGATCGGGTGGAGGCAAAGGAGCCCCTGGCTTTGGCGCCCAACTGCCGCTGGACACAGTGGGCGGAGCATGGCTGCGACATTATCTGCGCCGACGGCGGAAAGGTCAATGCGCTGCGGGAGATCGTGGCTTCTTACGGCATTCTGCCGGAGGAGGTTATGGCCTTCGGTGACTCCCATAACGATATGGAGATGATGCAGGCCGCAGGCATCGGCATTGCCATGGACAATGCCACCCAGGAGTGCAAGGACATTGCAGACTACATCGCCGACGATTGCGACGCAGACGGCATCGCCAAAGCGCTGCAGCACTTCGGTCTGATCGACACATATTAAGATAAACAGGGCTGTCTCTTTTTGAGGCAGCCCTGTTTTCTTAAGCCGGATACGGAACGAACAAGACCATGCCGCAAACGGATGTGCATCGGCGAGGCTAAGGACTAATAACTAAGGTATCGGCTCCGCCGATGGGATTTGAAATAGAGTCAAATAGATATTTATCGGTCTGTTGGCTTCTGCTAAATCCACCTTTTCAATAGAAGTACAGGCTACCGAAAAGCCATGTCATTGCGAGGAGGGCGTAAGCCCGACGTGGCAATCCGTTCCAAAAATGTTTCGATTATATGGGGATTTCGTGTAAAAACGGTAGTTTTTAAGGATGCGGATTGCCACGGCCACAAGTGGCCTCGCAATGACATTGCGTATTTGATACCTGCTTCTTAGCCTGAAAGTCTTTCTGTCACGGGAGGCTTTGAGTGCAGCAAACTGTTCGACAAATTTCTGTTTGATGGTCTGTCGGTCTTTTTATGGCAGGATCTATCATAAGCGATTGTACAAATCGAAGGCATTATTCTAAAATGAATTATTGGAAAAGCTGTAACCTTTGTCCTGTGAATTGTGCTTATTAGGGTGAAGGCCTTCTATTTTAGAGGAAAGGAGATGAAATCTATGGAGGACAGTATGATTGTAGAGCTGTTTTTGCAGCGGAATGAGGCTGCGATTTCTGAGAGCTGTGAGAAGTACGGGAGTCGGCTTCGTTCTCTGGCGCTGGGGATTACGGAGGATGCCCTGACCGCCGAGGAGTGCGAAAATGACACCTATTTAGAGGCATGGAAACGGATTCCGCCCCATGAGCCCAGGAAGTATCTGTATGCCTTTTTAGCTCGGATCACCAGACATTTGGCGCTGAACCGCATCCGTGAGGCAAAATCCCAAAAGCGCCATGCTTTCCTCACCGTTCTCAGCGCAGAACTGGAGCAATGCTTGCCGTCGGGCGAGGATCCCCAGCTTGACCAATTGGCCCTGAAGGAGGCGCTGAACGGTTTTCTTGCCACACTCAGCGAGGAAAAGCGGAATATCTTCCTGCGGCGCTACTGGTTCCTGGACTCCATTGAACGCATTTCCGAAGGCTTTGGGCTCTCTCAAAGCAAGGTCAAAACCACGCTTTTCCGCTGCCGCAAGGGGCTGAAGAGCTATCTGGAACAGGAGGGTTATGTACTATGAAGGGAAAGGATCTGCTGGATCATTTTGATCTGGTAAAGGAAGAATATATTGAAGCGGCGGATCGTCCGCCTGTGAAGCGGAATAAAGTTTGGATTCCCTGGGTAGCTGCCGCTGCCTGCTTCTGCCTGATTCTGGGCGCTGCATTATGGTTTGGTAGAAGTTCTGAACCGCCTGTGGTCTCCCCTACCCAACCTACGGTTCTTTCGCAACCCACGGAGCCTACGCTGCCTTCGGAGTCCACGGTGACAGCGCCTACCGCAGAGCTGTCTGAGCCCTGGGAGCTTCATTTCAACAAGACCGATCTGGCCGTGGATGCCGCCCGTCGCTTCGATTATTGCATTTTCTACGAGGCGCTGGAGCTTGATACCATTGAGGATCTGCTGCCCGAAAATTGCCCCGAAATCTCGGGCGCAAGTGCTCTGTTCAACGCTACGGGAGAGTTTCTGGCGCTGACGCTGCAAATCGACGGTGCAACGGTGGAGCTTTCCTATATGGAGCCCCTGGGCTGCTATGTGCTGCCGGGAGAAAGACAGCGCTCGGAATACAAGGGTGTTTCTTTTCTGGCGTTTCAGTACGAATGGGGCGATCGTGCGACGCTCAGCGCAGAGACAGAGCTGCACGGGATTTATATGGGCTTCACCAGGGAATGTGCGGCAGATGATATGGCACAGGTCAAGGCGGAATTTCAGGCGCTGTTGGAGGTCTTCGCCTCCTATGAGCAAATGCCGGAGCTTCGCAGCATCCGCCCCTCGGAGATTCCCCTGCTGGAAAATCGCAGTCTGAGCGCCGCCGAGGCGATTCTTGATCCGGATTTTGGGCAGTATTTCCTGCAGAATCTGCCCACAGGCTTTGCAGAGGAATCCATTCGAAAATATCGGGATCAGCAGAGCTTCTATCTCTCCGGGCTGTGGACGAAGGGCTTGGATACGTTCAGCTGGAGAGTCAGCTACTTCACCGAGGCCGATGCGGCAAGGGTGACCTCCGTAGCCGATCTTGAGAATTACGATCTGTCTCTTTATCCCATTCCCCGAGCGGACAGCGTACCGGAGGAGCTTCGGGAGATCGTCAACGATCCTATTTTCCTTGCGGAGGAGCTGACTTTGAATGCGGTCTATGCCAGAGCCTATCGGGTCAGCGACAGCGGCGACACCGACGGCTGGAGAATGCAATTCACCGTCCGCTACGGCGACTACCTGATCTCCGTCAACGCCAAAGGCATAGATCCCCAATGGCTCTATCAACAGTTGACGAGCTTCCTGAATAATTAAAAGTACTCCCCACCCCGAAAAACATCGGAGTGGGGAGATTTTTGTCAGCACGGTTACCCTTGAATTCGGAAGCCATTTCTGCTATAATTCTGCTCGGAAATCTATAGTTTTTGGAGTGAATGATATGAAAAGCAGAATCCGATATATGGAAGAGCGTGATCGGCAGCAGATCCTCGAAATGATGCGAATTTTTTATGCTTCCGAAGCTGTTTTTACAAACGGTTCAGATGATATATTCAACGCAGATATAGATAACTGCATGAATGAGAATCCTTATATCGAGGGGTATGTTTTTGAAAACGATAATCGTATACAAGGATATGCGATGCTGGCCAAAAGTTACTCAACGGAATTCGGAAAAGCTTGTATTTGGATTGAAGATATCTATATTAAAGACGAATATCGAGGCTTGGGAATCGGAAGCCATTTCCTCAATTTCATTGAACATAAATATCCTCATTCCTTATTTCGTTTAGAGGTTGAGCTTGAAAATGAAAGAGCTGTAAATGTTTACAAAAAGTGTGGGTACGATGTTCTACCGTATATGGAAATGAAAAAGCAGAACTAAAACCCAGACCTGCCTGTTTGACACACGCAAGGCTGTTATAAGGCTACCGACGGCTTTGTGGGCAGGAGTTGCCCTTGTATTTGGATAGCTGTTCTGCTATAATACTGTTAGACAAACTGTTCGCAATGGCATTGCTCACAGCAACAGCTGCGTTGCACTTGCTCTTGCCGTTTACCAAACAGAGTTCGATAAACTGGAATTTAGCAAAGGAGTATGATTTTATGAAGAAGTTGATAGCATTAGTTTTAGCATTGGTTTGTGTAGTCAGCTTTTTTGGTTGTAACAATAAAACCATTCCTAATTTGAATCCCAATAACGAAACCGGATGGACAGTTCTACATGGAATCTATGTCAAGACAGAATTAGGTCATGATGTGCTTGTAGTTGAACCAGAAAACAGCGAAGAAATGTATATCTT
>JAZNVK010000222.1:0-1813 GCA_045592805.1 Faecousia sp. | reverse complement strand
GGGCGAATTTGGGCTGTCGGGGGTAGTACCGAAACGTAGAGGTGTTACCACAGCACAATCGGAGCGCCTCCCCCAAGTCGCCTTCTTTGGTTCCTTTCTTGGCGAAGCAAGAAAGGAACGCCCCGCGCAGCGGAGCAAAGTTGCAAATTTGTACCGTAGTATCGATGAATAGCACTATTTGCCGGCTGTGGCACGGGCGAACTCATGGGTTCGCCCCTACGCATTCTGACGATAGTGCAGCAGGTCTCGGCGCGCCCAGTGGTCGCGCCCTACGGGGGCTATCGAAGTGCAGCAAACAGACCGATAAACATCTATTTGACGTTGGTGCCAGCAGCAACCCCCTGTGTCCCCCTTGAAAGGGGGAGATCGTTGATTGATGGTGCAAGCAACAGGCCGATAAGCATCTATTTGACGGTGGTGCAGCTGCTTTTTTGCTATATGGCGGCACGCTCAGATCACATAGTGGTCGGCGGGGTTGGTTTGCAGGAGATCCTGTAGGGTGACGGATTGGAGGTAGTCACGGATCCTTCTGTCCAGCTCCTTCCAGATGGGGAGGGTCTTGCAGGCAGCGGCACGCTCACAGGGCCTGGCACCGCATTCCAGGCAGCTGACGGGGGCAAGATCGCCCTCGGTGAGGCTCAGCACCTGCCACAGGCTGCACTCCCCCGGATCTACGGCCAGACGGTAGCCGCCGCCCTTGCCGTGGACGCCCTCCACCAGGCCGCTCCTGGAAAGCAGCGGCACGATCCGCTCCAGATATTTCAGGGACAGCTCCTGACGGGCGGCGATATCCTTCATGGGGATATAGTCCCCGGAACGGCGCTCTGCCAGGTCAAGGAGTACCCGTAGGGCATAGCGCCCCTTGGTGGAAACAATCATGGGACTCAGCCGTGGCAGTGACTGCAGTTCTCGCAGTCGGGGAAGAGCTTCTTATCGTAGGCAATGCCGTTCTTATCGTAATAGTCCTTCACTGCGGACTTGATGGCCTCCTCCGCCAGCACGGAGCAGTGCATCTTATGGGCAGGCAGGCCGTCCAGGGCTTCTGCCACCGCCTTGTTGCTCAGTTCCATGGCCTCGTGGATGGACTTGCCCTTGATCAGCTCCGTTGCCATGGAGCTGGAGGCGATGGCAGAGCCACAGCCAAAGGTCTCGAATTTTACATCCACAATGATCTCATTTTCGATCTTCAGGTAGATCTTCATAATATCACCGCACTTGGCATTGCCCACCTCGCCTACGCCGTCTGCATTCTCAATGACACCTACATTACGGGGATTGCGGAAATGATCCATCACTTTTTCACTGTATAAAGCCATAATTTACACCTCATTTAATTACAAATTCCGATTTTCCTGCCAGAAGATCCCGCCACACGGGAGAGATGCCTCTGAGATAGCTGACGGTTTCCTCCACGGCACGGATGGTGTATTCCATCTCCTCTGCCGTATTCTCCGCAGACAGGCTCAGACGTAAAGAGCCGTGGGCGATCTCGTGAGGTCTGCCCAGTGCCAGCAGCACATGGCTGGGGTCTAAGGAGCCGGAGGTACAGGCCGAGCCGGAGGAGGCGCTGATGCCCTTGTCGTCCAGAAGCAGCAGCATGGCCTCGCCCTCGATGCCCTCAAAGCAGAAGCTCACATTGCCGGGCAGGCGCCGGCTGCGGTCACCGTTGAGAATGCCGTGAGGGATCTGCCCCAGACCTTCGATCAGCTTGTCCTGCAAGCTGCGGAGCTTCTCCGTGTGCGCCTGCATATGGGCGCAGGCTTCCTCCAATGCCTTGGCCATGGCCATAATGCCGGGGATATTCTCGGTGCCG
>JAZNVK010000221.1:0-3221 GCA_045592805.1 Faecousia sp. | reverse complement strand
TAGGTATAGCGCTCATTGACACGGGCAAATTCCTCGATGGCGCCCAGATTAGGCGTTCCCAAAGCGGAAATAGACCGCTTCAGCTCTCCAATGCGGCGGGTAGCCGCAGTAACAGACTCGATGGGCGTACGCTTTTCCTGGGCGGTGGAGGGAGTCAGGCCGTAGGTCTCCCACAGCCGGTCGATGGTGTTGCGCTCCTCCAGGGCTGTGGTCTCCTTCTTGTTTTCCAGCAGTGCGCAGGCACGCTCCATATTGACGATGGACTTGTTCTTTTCCTGGATCTCACCCTCGGCTCTGGTCTTTTCCGCCTCGTTTTTGGCGTACTGGGACTGGGTCTTTTCCATTTCACTGCGCACACGGGCAATTTCGCCCTCGTTTTCCTTATGCTTCAGCCGCAGAGCCTCGATCTCTCCTTCGATACGGACGATATCCTGACGGATGGCATCCATATCCCGCAGCTTTCTTTCCTTGTCCCCTTCCGCAGCCGCAAGCAGTCCCCGAAGGTCGGCGCTGTGGGCCTGTGCGGTGTAGCGCTCGGCCTCCATAGCCGCCATATCGGTACGAAGCTGCTGCATCTTTTGGGTAAGGGCAGAAGTGGCCTGCTCCGCCTCTTCCTGGCTGCCCTGCAGATCTGCAAGAGCTTGCCGGGTCTTGGCAAGATTGGTATGGAGCATTTGCAGCTGTGCCTGCAGAGCGCCCCTGCGCTCCTTCTCCGCCAAAAGCCGCTCCACCAGCGCATCCTTTTCCCGGGTGGCAGCCTGCACCGCTTCCTCGATGGCCTGCACCCAGATCTCATGCTGCTTCTGCTTGCCCTCCAGGGTCAGCACCTGCTTTTCCGCTTCTGCCAGCTGATCCTTGGCGGCCTCCAGCTGGAACTGCACCTCATCGGCACTGCGCTTGGCTTCCCGATAGGCTTCATCCAATGCATCCTGCTGTGCCTGCAGGGTCTGCTGCTGCTGCATCAGCTTTTCCAGCTCGTTGGCACGGCTGAGCATGCCCGCATCCTTGCTGCCGGAGCCGCCGGTCATAGAGCCGCCGGGGTTTACCACCTGTCCGTCCAGAGACACCGCCTTAAAGCGGTTGCCGTACTTGTTGGCGATACTGACGGCGCTGTCCAGATCCCGGGTGATCACAGTCCGTCCCAAAAGATTTTCCACTACCCGGCGGTAGGTATTCTCACAGCTCACCAGATCTGCGGCAATGCCCACAAAGCCGCTGCAGCTTTCCAGACCCTTTTCGCTGAGCTTTTTGCCCTCGATCACGGAAAGGGGCAGGAAGGTAGCACGGCCGCCGTCTGTGCGCTTCAAGTGACGGATTGCCGCCTTGCCTGCTTCTTCGTTGTCCACAACGATCTGCTGCAAAGCGCCGCCCAAGGCGATCTCCACCGCCACCGTATAGGCATCCTCTGTGCGGATCAGCTGGGACACAGGACCGTGGACATTCCGAAGAACGCCCTTCTTGGCATCCTGCATCACGATCCGTACAGACTTATGATACCCTTCATAGTCCTTTTCCATAGCCTTAAACACATTGACTTTGGCTTGGACCGCATCTAACTTTTTCTTGTTTTCCTCTGCTTTGCGGGCAGAATCGGCCACTCTTTGCTCCCGGGTCTGCTGACGCAGGGTGTAGCCGGAAATGGCGTTATTGGCGGCAAGGACTTCCTCCCTTGCCTTCTTCAGCAGGTTAAGGCAGGCATTGCGTTCCTGCCGGGCGCTTTCCAGACGCTCTGCGCCGGATGCCAGATCGGTTTCCAGCTCCCCCTGGCGTTTGGCAGACAATTCGCCGCTTTCTTCCAAAGCACGCAGATCTGCTTCCCGGGCGGAAAGGTCGCCGGTGTACTGCACTTCCTCTCCCCGCAGCTGCATAAACTGCCGGGTCATGGCCTGGGCATTGGCAGTCATGGTCGCCAGCTCCTGCTGATACTGCTCCAGCACAGCCTGCTTTTGTGCCAATGCGCCGGCGATTTCTTCCATACGGCGCTGATTCTGCTCCAGCTGTGCGGCAATACCGCTGCTGCGGTCTTCCTGTCCGTCCAGATCCTCCTGACTTCTCTGGATGATCTCCTCATGGTTGCGGATATTGCCCTGCAGGACGGTGATCTGTCCTTCCAGCTGCTGACGGGCACCCTCCAGCATACTGACCTGCACCCGCAGACTCTCCACCTGCTCGCTCTTCAGCCGCAGATCGGCAGACAGGGTCTCCGTATCCGTATAGAGCTTATTCAGTTCCTCATGAGCCTGCTCCAACACAAAGGAGGCAGACACATAATCCTCCGCAGCCTTTTGGGCGTCGGCAGACAGCTTGTCCAGCTTATCCAGCCAAACCGCCACCTCTACGCCCTGCAGCTCTTCCTTGTAGGTCAAATACTTTTTGGCCTTCTCGGACTGGACACGCAGAGGCTCCAGCTGCAGCTCCAGCTCGGAGATCTTATCCCCAATGCGGGTCAGGTTTTCTTCCGTGTGCATCAGCTTGCGCTCGGTCTCTTCCTTGCGGTGGCGGTACTTGGAGATGCCTGCCGCCTCTTCAAAGATCTCACGGCGGTCTGCGCTCTTTAAAGACAGGATCTCGTCAATACGGCCCTGTCCGATGTTGGAATAGCCTTCCCTGCCAAGACCGGTGTCCATAAACAGCTCATGGATATCCCGCAGGCGGGAGGACTGACGGTTTATGTAATACTCGCTGTCACCGCTGCGGTAATATCGGCGGGTGATCATCACATCATCCGCATCGTAGGGCAGCGCTCTGTCCGTATTATCCAGAGTCAGGGTCGCTTCCGCAAAGCCCACCGCAGAACGTTTCTGCGTGCCGCCGAAGATCACGTCTTCCATTTTGGCACCACGGAGGGTCTTGGTGCTCTGCTCGCCCATTACCCACAAAATGGCATCGGAAATATTGGATTTGCCGGAGCCGTTGGGTCCTACAATGGCGGTAATGTCATCGCCAAAGCGGATCAAGGTCTTATCCGGGAAGGACTTAAAGCCCTGCACTTCTAATGATTTTAAATACACCGCAATCTCCTCACAAAAAGCAAAAATTCAATCAGTTTATTATATTAGAAAAATGGCATAAATGCAAGCCTTTCTTTGCTTTTTCTGCGTAATTCCACATAAAGAAACCGCCAACTGCCAAAACTTGCATTTTGACGGTTGGCGGCTTTTATGACAGCCTGACTCAAAGAAGTCATAGGAGCCGCCAAGACAAGCAAAACGGACCCGTAG
>JAZNVK010000220.1:0-7695 GCA_045592805.1 Faecousia sp. | reverse complement strand
AGCAGAGGTCACTTTTCAAGGAAAAGCGCTGCTCCGCTGTGGTACTCTTACAAGATGGGCAATGATACTGTAATCTGAAGTGTGGTTCCATCGGGAGAATACGCTTTGATCGTTCCCCCGTGACTCTCTGCCACCGCCCTGGCAATTGCGAGGCCGATTCCGAAACCGCCCGTTCCGGAGTTTCGGGAGGGATCTGTACGGTAGAAGCGTTCAAACAGCCGCTCCAGATCATCGGCAGGCAGTGGCAGCTTGCTGGGATTGGTAACAGAGAGAGACGCACTTTTTCCGACTTTCTCCAGAAGCAGCTGAATTTCAGAACCATCGGCGCTGTATTTCACCGCATTATCCAGAAGGACACTGCAAAGCTCCTGTAATGCCTTCCGGTTTCCGCGCAGGTAAAGCTCCGTGGGCGCAGTGTATTTCAGCGTCATTCCCGCAGTCCGGGCAAGGGCTTCAAAGGAAGAACTTTGCTCTTTCACCAGATCGGAAAAATTCAGTTCCTCCATAGGGATAGACTGCTCCGACTCGTCCATTCGTGAAAGTTTTGACAAGGAATCTGTCAAATCTGTCATGCGCATGACCTGTCGGCGGATATCCGTCACCCATTCATTCTCGCCCAGATCCATCTCCAATATGTCCGCGTCGGCTCGGATAATGGATAGCGGCGTTTTGAGCTCGTGTCCGGCATCGGAGATAAACTGCTTTTGCTTCTCATAGCCTGCAGTTACGGGTCGTATGGCATAACGGGACAGGAATGACACAATTACAAACACCAACATGTATCCTAATGAGGAAATAATCAGGCTTCCGAACAGGAAGCGTCTTGCGGAATCAAGAGTCCTTCCGCAATCCATGAATACCACATAAGTACGCTGTCTTGCACGGGAAATGTAATATCGATACTCTCCCACAAAACCGCTGTCATCATCGTCCGACAACGCCTGTCTGGCCATTTTCTCTGCCTTATTCTGATCCACCGCTACGATTTTTGAAGTCTCAATCAGATCTGCCTCGCCGGTTTCATTATTGATACCTACGTAGAAATATCGGGTTTCGTAAGGTGTTTCGGGGGAATAGCGTCCGAAGTTGTCATCCGGTATTCTTCCGTGACCCCGAAAACCGTCGTGACGATCCGCCTGAACAGGTTCTATGGGTGCCTCCGGCAGACTTCCCCGATTGAAGGAGATAATGTGCAGCAGGGAATCGGCATCCTCTGCAACTTCATAAAAGTTATACACATTGATACCGCCGATGATCAGAGCCATAACCGCAAACAGCGCCAACATAGCAAGCAGAATGAAACGCCTTCGGAATTTCTTTATCATAGGATCTCCTCCAGACAATAGCCTGTATTTCTGGTGGCAGAAATGCGGATGTTGGCATGGAGCGCATTGAGCTTCTTTCGCAGATAAGAGATATAGACCCAGACCACATTGATCTCTGCCTCGGAGTCATATCCCCAGATTTTTTCCAGGAAACGTTCTGTCGGGACAATACAGGAGGGATTGGACATAAGAATTTGCATAATCTGGAATTCCTTGTTGGTCAAACGGTTGCTGCCGCTGGGAGAAGAAAGCGTAAAGTTCGTGCAATCCAGAGAGATATTGCCAAAGCGGAGTGTTGAACTATGGCTTCCGCTTTTTCTCGTCATGGCACGAAGTCTTGCAAGAAGCTCCTTGGTATCGAAGGGCTTGGTCAGATAATCGTTGGCGCCGGAGTCCAAGCCCAGCACCTTGTCATCCACCTCTGCCTTCGCCGTGAGAACCAGAACAGGAATATCATTCCCATCCCGGCGCAGCTGCTGCAGGACTTGAATTCCATCCATCTCCGGCATCATGACATCCAAAATCAGCGCATCATAGATCCCGCTGCAAAGATATTCCAGCGCCTCCCTGCCGTTAAAAACAGCATCAGCTGAATAGTGATTCTTTTCTAAAATATGTATAATCGCTTTGGACAGAGAGCGCTCATCTTCCGCCAGGAGGATTCTCATAAGCACACCTTCTTTTTCAGAGTATGGGGTATTATAGCATAAGGGCTTTAAGCAGAGCTAAATTTTAGGCTATTTTATCACAGTTCCCACCAAAAAGGAAGATGTAAACATATTGTAAACATCCATATCTTTATGTTTTACTTAAACTTCAGCGCCTATACTCTTGGACGAAGCGAAGGTGAGAGCAATGGCATATACCGCTGTATTTATACGGCATGAGAATAAATATCTCATTTCCCAAGAGAAATATAACGCAATTCTGCCTGTGATTGAAAAACATATGCAACCGGATTCCTATGGCGCTGCAACCATCCGTAATATATACTATGACACACCGGATTATCGGCTGATTCGCCGCTCCATCGAAAAGCCTGTTTATAAAGAAAAGCTGCGTCTGCGAAGCTATGGCAGAGGTGCGGAAGAGGTCTTTGTCGAACTGAAGAAGAAATATAGAGGCATAGTGTACAAACGACGGATCGTAATGTCAGAACAGGAGGCTATCGCTTGGCTTAAGGGAAGTGTTTCCCCGCCCCGACACTCTCAGATCGTTGCTGAAATCTCCTATTTTCTCAGTTATTATAAAAATCTGCAACCTCGCCTGTATCTGAGCTATGAGAGACAAGCCTATCACAGCAAAGAATCACCTGATCTCAGAATCACCTTTGACCGAAATATTCGCTGCCGTGATTACGATCTGCAGATAGGAAAAGAGCCCGGTGGAATCAGTATTCTCAACGAGAATCAGGTACTGATGGAGGTCAAGACCGCCGGCGGAATACCACTGTGGCTGGCACAGCTGCTGAGTCAGCATAAAATCTATCGCAGCTCCTTCTCAAAATACGGTACAGCCTATCAAACCATTCTATTCCCCAAACACAAAGGAGTGTTATTTCATGCTTGAATCTATTTTCCGCGGTTTATTTGACTCTGATATGACCCATGTAATCTCCGTGACAGACTTTCTGCTTTGTCTGGGCACTTCCCTGCTCATGGGGGCAATTCTTGCTCTGGGTTTCGCTTTCCGCAGCCGTTATACAAGTAGCTTTCTTATCACCTTATGGCTGCTGCCGGCGGTGGTCTGTGTTGTGATTATGATGGTCAACGGGAATGTTGGCGCAGGTGTAGCCGTAGCAGGTGCGTTTTCACTGGTACGGTTTCGATCTGTTCCCGGTAGTGCAAAAGAGATTACCATGCTCTTTCTTGCCATGGGTGCCGGTTTGATCGCCGGTATGGGGTATCTGGCTTTTGCCTTCCTTTTTACCTTTGTTATGACCGTTTTCAGTCTGCTTCTGACACAGCTCAACAACCGTAAGTCTGCATCAAAGCACAAGACCCTGCACATCACGATACCCGAGGATCTGGATTATTCCGCAGTATTTGATGATATTCTGACGCAACATGCCGTTTCCTACGAGCTGGTGCAGGTTAAGACTACAAATCTTGGAAGTCTTTTCCGTCTGACTTATGATCTTACGCTAAAGGACGATCACAACGAAAAAGAGATGATCGATGCGCTGCGCTGCAGAAACGGAAACCTGGAGATTTCCCTGTCTCGACAGGAAACCGCCCCCACAGCACTGTAAGAGAGGCGAAAGCTATGAAATGGCTACGCATTTTAACACTAACGATAGTCAGTGCGCTGCTTTTTACCGCATGCGCCGGTGTTGATCCTATGGAGACAAGTGAAAATACTAACGAGTCTCATAACGCAAAGGTCGAGTTGTCACAGGGTGATTATTTCAGCCAGCGAGATCTGCTCGGTAGCTATAACGCAGAGAGCTGTGCAATCATTGAACTGACAGGAGACGGTGCCAGCTGCAGCTCTGATGCCGTAATAATCGAAGGTAGCACTATCACTATCTGCGACGAAGGCAGTTACCTGCTCTGCGGCACATTGTCAAACGGCATGGTGATCATCGATGCGGGAGAGGACGATAAAACACAGTTAATTCTCCAAAACGCTTTCATCCATTCCCAAACCTCTGCGCCCATTTATGTGCGTCAGGCAGACAAGGTTTTTCTTACTCTGGACAATGGCTCGGAAAACCTGCTTTCCTGTGGTGACAGCTATGTGGCAATAGACGAAAACAATATTGACAGTGTTATATTCTCCATGGAAGATCTCTGTCTGAACGGAAGTGGCAGTCTTAGCCTTTCCTCCCCTGCCGGTCACAGCATCGTGTCCAAGGACGAACTGACGCTGGCAGGTGGCGGCTGTATTTCCATCGATTGCGCCGGGCACGGCCTAAGTGCCAATGACAGCATTTGTATTGAAAATACAAATCTTATCATTTCAGCCGGAAAAGACGGAATAAAGTCGGAAAACGATGAAGATAGTTCTTTGGGCTATGTCTACATTCAGAACGGCAGTTATGCTATTCAGTCAGAGGGTGACGGTATCAGTGCGGGTGCCACACTCAGCATTGATGGTGGTAGCTTTCAGCTTCTCACAGGTGGCGGCTACCAAAACGGAGAAGTAAAAACCTCAGAAGACTGGGGCCATATGGGCGGTGGAGGCAGAGGCGGTTTTCCCCGTCCCGAAGCCAGTACCTCATCAAATGAAGACAGCACCAGCATCAAAGGGCTCAAGTCCGCAGGGAACTTGACCATAAACGGTGGCAGCTTCTCTATCGACAGCGCTGATGATGCCGTACATTCCAATAGCGATTTGATCATAAACGGCGGTGCGTACACCATCAAAAGCGGCGACGACGGTTTCCACGCAGATCTCGCGCTGGCCGTTAACGGCGGTACCATTCTCATTCAAGAGAGCTACGAGGGTCTGGAAGGTCTTAGTATAGAGATCAGCGGCGGAACCATTGATCTTACAGCCTCGGATGACGGTTTCAATGCGGCTGGTGGCACGGACCGGAGCGGTTTTGGCGGTATGCGTGGCGGTGATCGTTTTGGAGCTATGGGAGGAAGCTCTGACAGCTTTATTCGTATTTGTGACGGGCTTGTAAATATTCACGCCTACGGTGACGGGATGGACGCAAACGGAGCTTTGGAAATCTCCGGTGGCGATATTACCGTCTGCTGTCCAACCTTTGGTGATACTGCAGTGCTGGACTATGAAATCAGCGGCAGAATTTCCGGCGGAACTTTCAGAGGCACAGGAGCCTATCAGATGGCACAGACGTTCTCGGATACGCAGCAGGCTGTTATCGCCGTAAGCGTAGGCTCACAGCGTGCAGGAACAGAGATTTCTTTAACAAATTCCAACGATACGCAGCTTATCTCTTACTCACCGGCGCTGGATTATGCCATTGTAATTCTTTCATCTCCGGAGCTGATCCATGGCGACACCTATACCATTACAGTAGGAGAAGTCAGCGGCAACGTTACGGCAAACTGATTTTCCCCTTGACAGTCGGCAGTTTTCCGACTATCATAATCACGGAGATGATGATTATGACCATGGAAGAAGTGATCCAACGGATCAATGCCCTCGCCCGTAAGGCAAAAACCGAGGGGCTGACAGAGGAGGAGCTTGCGGAACGGGATGTCCTGCGGCAAAGATATATCGCCTCTGTTCGGGAGAATCTTCGTGCGCAGCTGGACAGCACCTACATCGTCACACCCGATGGCAAAAAGAGCAAGCTGCTGAACAAGAATACACCGCCTCACAAAAAGTCATAAAAATATCCGCCCGATTGTCGGGCGGATATTTTGCGTTTATGCTCAAACAAAGTTAAGAAAGAATATTATGAGCAATACAAGATGCATTACCATCAGGATCGGAAGGCCGATGGAAAAGAGCTTATGTCTGGTTTTGTGATGATACACACGCATACCGAGATAGCTGCCATAACAGCCGCTCAGTACGGCAATTCCAAAAAGCAGCTTTTCGGGAATACGTCGCTGTCTTCTGCGGGCGCGCTTCTTGTCCATTCCCATGGTCAAAAAACCAATCAAGTTCATAATCAGGAAATAAAGCGCATAAAAGTAAAACATAAACCGATCCTCCGGAGGTAATTTATGAAAAAAACAGTCCTTCTGCTTGTGCTTTTTCTTATTATATTATTGAATGGTTGTGATGTCAAGAAAGATCTTTCTGTGGAGTGTGTTTCTGATGAGCTGACGCAGATGCCCTCTTCCTATCTGGTTATGGAGCTGCCAAAAAATGTATTTCTGACCGATTCGGCAGAGGACGGACGCTGGAGTCTTTTTTCTCATGATGACTATGAAATCATACAGGAGATCTTTTCGGCGGAGAATATGGACGAGGCAATTCAAAAAGTCAGCGGTCAGACACTGACCCCCATTCTGCTGCACGATGGCAGCGCGCGTTTTTCCTGGGTTTCCGGACAGGAGGACGGCATGATCTGCTGCAGCGCCGCAATCCTCTCCGACGGCACCTACTTCTACAGCCTGTGTATTCGATGTCCTGCGGACTTGGAGAAGGAATACCACGGGGAATTCTCTCAGATTCTCTCAAGTGCAGCGTTACAGCGGGTATAGCTATTTACTTTTGATGCAATTTGCGGTATAATAGAAATAGAAAGTTGGTGAACACCCATGAAAAAATGGATCGTAATTGCTGTTGTTCTACTGGTAGTTGCTCTTTTTGCCGTAATACTGATCTTCGGTTCCAGATTTCTCTCCCTATATGCTTCTATGGACAGTGACCAGGAAGCGGCGCCCCCCAGCAGCGAGGTTGAGAGCTATATGAGCGCCCACTGGCCTCAGTATGAGAGTATCTATGACAGCAGCACCCAGACGCTGCAGCTGAACAAGCAGACAACGATGGAGATCGACTCTGCCAGAAAGGTAGGCGGCAAGGTCTATGTGGATGCACTGGCACCTGAAACCTATTTGGAAAACGTCAGCGCAATTGCCGTGGATGTGATCTCCCATTGCAGCTGCCCACGCTTAAAAGTAATCCTTTCCTACATCAGCGTTGAGGGTGAGACTATCTTCTCTGTGGCCAGCGATGGCATCATCTATACCTGTTGGGAGGCTGAGTCATGATAGAGAAGTTAAAATCACTCTTTGATATCAAGCTGTGGAAATTTCTGCTTGTGGGCGTGATCAACACCCTGGTCGGTGAGGGCTTGAAGGCGCTGTTTCTGGCTCTGACCCCTCTTGGCCCCCTGCCGGCTTCTGCCATCAGCACCGCCCTCGCCAGCGTCCTCAGCTATTTTCTAAATCGCTACTTCACTTTCAAATATCAGGGAAACAGCGCCGGGGCGGTTGCACGCTTCACGCTGAATATCATCGTATGCTATGTTCTGTCCCATGCCATTGCACTACTGCTGCTGTATCCCCTGCTCACGGGAGCGCAGAATGGCTGGTTTGCAGGTCTTGGGCTGATTGCAGCAACAAAGAAGACCGCTGCCGACTATATTGCTACCTATGCCGGTTCCTGCCTTTTCGTAGGCTTCAACTACCTCGGGCAGAGATTCTTTGCCTTCAAGGAAGACAACTGAGATGCCATAATCGCCGTACCACGCTCTGTTGATCCCCGTGGTACGGCGATTATGGTAAAATATCCTTGACAACGCTTTCCCATTCGTCTATAATACTATCTCGTAATAAGGGAGTAGCTATCGCAATTGCGAGGCGATGTCAACAGCACAGGGTCTACCCGTGGCATCGTCAGAATCAGCAAGACTTATCACATCAGGATTTGATGGATAAGTCTGTTTTTTTATATCTAAAATAGTAATATCCATCATTGGGCACCTCTAAAAACTAAATTT
>JAZNVK010000219.1:0-5447 GCA_045592805.1 Faecousia sp. | reverse complement strand
GATTGCCATCTCGGACAGGCTCTTACGGTTCATTTCGATGTTAGCCTTCTTCAGACCGTTCATGAAACGGGAGTAGTTCATTCCGTAGGGCTTAACAGCAGCGGAGATACGTGCAATCCACAGACGGCGGAAATCACGCTTCTTCAGCTTGCGGCCTACGTATGCATAGTTGCCGGACTTCATAACGGCCTGCTTGGCCATCTTAAAGTGCTTGGATTTAGAACCCCAGTAGCCCTTAGCCAGCTTCAGGGTAGCGTTTCTTCTCTTGCGCGTCATCATCGCGCCTTTCACTCTTGCCATTATCTATATCCTCCTATCCGATTATTTGTACGGGATCATCTTTTTGATGGCCTCGACATTGGTGACATCTGCGTAGGTCATGCTTCTCAGGCGACGGCCACGCTTGGTGTCCTTCTTGGTGAGGATATGGCTCTTGAAAGCGTGAGCTCTCTTGACTTTACCGGTCTTGGTGAGATTGAATCTCTTCTTTGCACCGCTGTGGGTCTTCAGTTTCGGCATGGTACTTCTCCTTTGTAATTATTTAGCACTTTTCGAGGACAGGAAAATAGACATATTTCTGCCTTCGAGCTTGGGTTTCTTGTCCAGATTGGATACCTCGGCGCATCCCTCTGCAAAGCGGATCAAAAGCTGCTCACCGATCTCGGTGTGTGCCATTTCACGACCGCGGAAGCGAACAGTGACCTTAACACGGTTGCCGTCGGTCAGGAACTTGCAGGCATTGCGCATCTTGGTGTTCAGGTCGTTGGTATCAATGCCGGGAGACATGCGGATCTCCTTGATCTCCACCACACGCTGGTTCTTCTTGGCTTCTTTTTCCTTCTTCAGCTGGTCAAAACGGAACTTGCCGTAGTCCAGGATCTTGCAGACGGGGGGAACGGCATTGGGGGAGATCTTTGCCAGATCCAGACCCTGCTCTTCTGCCATGCGGAGTGCCTCGGCAGAGGAGACGATGCCGATCATAACGCCATCGGCGCCGATCAGACGGACTTCCTTATCTCGGATTTCTTCATTGAGCTGATGATCTAATTTTGCGATGGTAAAGCACCTCCATAACACAAACAAAAAATGCGGATGCCCGCAGCACCCGCAACCGAAAAACCGCACATATCCCGTGCGAAATACTCGATATCAAACCTCTTTGCTACGCTGGAGGTGAGGACGGGGCTGCCGACCTTCTTTCTTTTGCTCACATAGTATAGCACCCAAAAGCACGCTTGTCAAGGACTTTTTTGCATATTTTTCGGAATTTTACAGAGGATTTGCAATTATTTCTCCCCTGTGCTATACTATTATGGAATATATGAAAAAGGAGCGGATCTTATGAAGATCGCTGTGATCAACGGCAGCCCCAAAGGGAAATACAGCATTACCCTTCAGACCACGGAGTATCTGCGGCGCATTTTCCCGGAGCATGAATTTCAGGTTTTCCATTCCGGTCAGAAAATCAAAGCATTGGAGAAGGATTTTTCGGAGGCAAAGGCACTGCTGGAGAGCTGCGAGGCTGTCTTTTTCTCCTATCCCGTGTATACCTTTTTAGCGCCCTCCCAGCTGCACCGCTTCTTTGAGCTGGCCAAGGCGGCAAAGCTGAACCTACAGGGCAAATACGCCGCCCAAATCAGCACCTCCAAGCATTTTTACGATGTCACCGCCCATGCCTATGTGAAGGAAAATGCCCTGGATCTGGGTCTGCGCTATGTCAGCGGCCTTTCGGCGGACATGGAGGATCTCCTGACGGAAAAGGGTCGGCAGGATGCGGAAAAATTCTTCCGTCATTTCCTCTGGGCGGTGCAGGAAGGGGTTTATTCCCAGGCTGAGGCTGTCCCTGTCCTTCCACCCCTGAAGGCTGTCACCGTGCCGGAGATCATGGGCGAAAAGAAAACAGGCAAGGACATTTTGATCCTGACGGACAACACCGATCCCCAGTCCCCGGTGCAGAAGATGATCGACCGCTTCCGTGGGATGCTGCCCTATGAGACCCGTGTGGTCAATATCTCCGAATATCCCCTGAAGGGCGGCTGCCTGGGCTGCTTCCGCTGTGCCGTTTCGGAGAAGTGCGTCTACACCGACGGTTTTGATACCTTCCTTCGGGAGAAGATCCAGACCGCAGATGCCATTGTCTATGCCTTTGCCATTCGGGATCACTCCATGGGCGCCCGATTTAAGATGTATGATGATCGCAATTTCTGCAACGGCCACCGCACGGTCACCGTGGGCATGCCCGTGGGCTACCTGCTCTCCGGCCACTACAGTCGGGAGCAGAATCTCAAAACCGTCATTGAGGCCAGAGCCTCCACCGGCGGCAATTTCCTGGCAGGCGTTGCCACGGACGAAACCGACCCCGACCACAGCATCGACACCCTCTGCAAGAGCCTCAGCTATGCGCTGGAAACCGGCCACACCGTGCCCCGGGACTTCTGGGGGGTGGGCGGCATGAAGATCTTCCGTGACCTGATCTACCAGATGCGTGGCATGATGCGTGCCGACCACAAATTCTATAAAAAACAGGGCATCTACGACTTCCCCCAGAAGAAAAAGCTCACCAGCTTGAAGATGTATCTGGTGGGAATGCTGCTGTCCAGCGAGACCGTGATGAAAAAGGCCGGCGGCAAGATGAACGAGGGCATGCTGGCACCCTACAACAAACTATTTCAGAAGATGGACAAGAAAAAATGAGTGATTTTGGCTGTAAAACCGAGAAAGTCCGCACAAAAAGCGGCTTAAAGCTGCTGATCCTCCGCCCCAAACGGCAGGCAGAGCAGCTGCAGCCGGGAATCTTATGGATCCACGGCGGCGGCTATGCCACGGGCATGGCATCTATGGTGCATATGTCCCGTGCCGGGGCGCTGGTGAAGAAGTACGGCGCTGTGGTGCTCTCCCCCGGCTACCGTCTGGCCGCAAGGCATCCCTACCCCGCCGCTCTGGAGGACTGCTACGAGGCCCTGACCTATCTGGCGCAGCACGCCCACGAGCTGGGCTTTGATCCGAAGCTGCTGATGGTGGGCGGCGAGAGCGCAGGCGGCGGTCTCACGGCTGCGCTGTGCATGTACACACGGGATCGGGGCGAAATCAAAATCGCCTTCCAGATGCCCCTGTACCCCATGCTGGACGATCGGGATACGGACTCCTCCCGAAAGAACCACGGCTTCTCCTGGGGTACCCGTCGCAACCACATGGCCTGGAAGCTCTACCTGCGGAAAACCGTAGAAAATCTCACCCCCTATGCCGTCCCCGCAAGGCAGACCGATTACCGTGATCTGCCCCCGGCCTATACCTTTGTGGGAGAAAGAGAACCCTTTTACTGCGAGACGCTGACCTATATTCAGAAGCTTCGGGAGGCCGGCATTGAGGCCAAAGCAGATGTGTACCCCACGGGGCTGCACGCCTTTGATATGCTGCTGCCCTTCCGACAGGTCAGCAAACGGGCCATTGCCGCCTTCGAGGAGAACTATCTTGCCGCCTGCAGAAAGCTGCAGAAGTGAGCTTTCCGAAAATCATGCTTTTGCGCAGCCCCGAGGGGCTGCGCTGTTTCTTTCCTTGACATTTGGCTGTGCTTTGTACTATAATAGCTTTTGCCGCTTTCTGCGGTTCATTTTATGTTGTGAGGAAAATCCATGCGCATCCAACTCTCCGACCATTTTACCTACAAGAAACTACTGCGTTTCACCCTGCCCTCCATGGTGATGATGATCATCAACTCCGTCTACGGCGTGGTGGACGGAATTTTTGTGTCCAATTTTGCCGGTAAGATCCCCTTCACTGCCATTAATCTCATTTTCCCCTACATTATGGCAGTGGGTGCTATCGGATTCATGCTGGGCTCCGGCGGTACAGCTCTGGTAGCCAAGACCCTGGGGCTGGGTGACCGGAAGAAGGCCAACGAAATCTTCTCCATGATCACCTGGGTCTGTATTCTGGGCGGTGCAGTGCTGTCGGTGCTGTCCATCCTGTTCCTGCGGCCGGTGGCGATCCTCCTTGGGGCGGAAGGAGTGATTCTGGAGAATTGCGTTCTTTACGGCTACATTATCCTGCCTACCAGCTGCGCAACCATTCTGCAGTTCGCCTTCCAGAGCTTCTGCGTGGCTGCGGAAAAGCCCAACCTCTCCCTGATTATGACCGTTGCCTCCGGTGTCTGCAATATTGTGCTGGATGCCCTCTTTGTGATGGTTTTCCGCTGGGGGCTGGTAGGCGCTGCGGTGGCCACGGCTGCGGCACAGCTCACCGGTGCTGTGATCGCTCTGGTCTATTTCCTGCGACCCAATTCCAGCCTGCTGCGGCTGCGGCTGAAAGTGCCTTTTGACGGCAAGGCCCTGCTGCGCAGCTGCACCAACGGTTCCTCGGAGCTGATGACCAATCTCTCCATGAGCCTGGTAAGCATGCTCTACAATTTCCAGCTGCTGCGCTATGCCGGTGAGGACGGCATTGCCGCTTACGGCGTGATCATGTATGTGAATTTCTTCTTTGTTGCCGTATTTCTGGGCTTCTCTGTGGGTTCTGCCCCGCTCTTCGGCTACAACCACGGCGCCGATTGCAGAAAAGAATTGAAAAGTCTCTATGGCAAGAGCATGATCCTCATTGGTATTTTCTCTGTGCTTATGGCGCTGGCGGCGGTGCTGCTGGCAGAGAGCATGTCTGCGATCTTCGTAGGCTACGATGAAAAGCTCATGGAGATGACCGTCAGAGGCTTCGTGATCTACGGTCTGTCCTTCCTGTTCTGCGGCTTTAATATCTTCGGCAGCGCCATGTTCACTGCCTTTAACAACGGTCTGATCTCTGCCCTGATCTCCTTTGTCCGATCTCTGGCCTGCCAGGTGGCGGCAGTGCTGATTTTGCCACTGTTCTGGGGGCTGGACGGCATCTGGTTCGCCATTGTGGTGGCGGAGCTGGTGGCACTGATCCTGACGGTGGTGTGCATGCTCTGCTACCGCAAGCGTTACCATTACATCTGATTGGAGCAATTTATGAAAATCGTAAAAATTACCGCTCTGCGGCAGACGGAATATCCGGAGCTGATGGAGCTTTATGAAAATCCCATGGAGCATCCCTGTGACATCAGTCCGGGGCAGATCTTCTTCTCCTATGAGGGGCGCAGACCGGAGGGCTTCTGCCTCAGCGCCTGGGAGACCTTAGCGCCCTTTGTGCAGACCCTGGCGGAGGGCGGGGGCAATTTCTTCGACGGCTGGATGAAAAATCCCCACAGCGCCCTGCTCTCCTGCAACGACGGCTTCCGCCCCGTCAGCTTCTACGTAGAAGCGCTGGAGGAGGAAACAGGAGCGATAAACGGAAATTTTGGTGAATAACGAATGGTGAATAGTGAATAATGGAGGTATCGGCTCCGCCGATTTATTTAAAATCAATGCGCAAAGCGCATACCTTCGCCATTCACCATTCACTATTCATCATTCACCACTCCAACGCTAAATTTCCGT
>JAZNVK010000218.1:0-5066 GCA_045592805.1 Faecousia sp. | reverse complement strand
GCCACTTGTGGCCGTGGCAATCCGCATCCTTAAAAACTACCGTTTTTACACGAAATTCCCATATAATCGAAACATTTTTGGAACGGATTGCCACGTCGGGCTTACGCCCTCCTCGCAATGACATGGCTTTTCGGTAGCCTGCACTTCTATTGAAAAGGTGGATTTGGGCAAAAGCATACAGTTCGATAAACATCTATTTGACTTTATTTCAATTCCCATGGTTGGAGCGATACCTTCATCATTCACCCTTCATCAAAAAACCGCCCCGGTTTTTCGGGGCGGTTTCTATATGCTTTTAGTTATTTTCGGTGATGTCTCTGGCTACGTGGACACCGCTGGCGGAGGCGTGGGACAGGGAGTGGGTGATACCGCTACCGTCGCCGATGATGTAAAGGCCCTTGTGGCGGGACTCCAGCTTCTCGTTGACCGCAACCTCCATGTTGTAGAACTTGACCTCCACACCGTACAGGAGGGTATCCTCGTTGGCGGTGCCGGGGGCGACCTTGTCCAGGGCGTAGATCACCTCAATGATGCCGTCCAGAATACGCTTGGGCAGCACCAGGCTCAGGTCGCCGGGGGTGGCGCTGAGGGTGGGGGTGATGAAGGCCTTCTCCATACGCTTGGTGGTGGAGCGGCGGCCACGGATCAGGTCACCGAAGCGCTGGACGATGACACCGCCGCCCAGCATATTGCTCAGACGGGCGATGGATTCGCCGTAGCCGTTGGAGTCCTTGAAGGGCTCGGAGAAATGCTTGGAAACCAGAAGAGCGAAGTTGGTATTCTCCGTCTGCTTGGCAGGGTCTTCGTAGCTGTGGCCGTTGACGGTGATGATGCCGTTGGTATTCTCGTTGACCACGGCGCCCTTGGGGTTCATGCAGAAGGTACGCACCTTGTCGCCGTACTTCTCGGTGCGGTAGACGATCTTGCTCTCGTAGAGCTCATCGGTCAGGTGGGCAAAGACCGCTGCGGGCAGCTCCACACGGACACCGATATCCACACGGTTGGACTTGGTCTCAATATCCAGATCCTTACACACAGACTCCATCCACTTGCTGCCGCTGCGGCCAACGGAGACGATGCACTTGTCGCAGGAGTAGACTGCATCCTTGGTAATGACCTCGTAGCCCTGCTCCAGCACATTCAGGGAGAGGACGGGGGTGTCGAAGAAGAACTGCACCTTCTCACAGAGATAGGCATAGAGATTTTCCAGGACGATATAGTTGATATCCGTACCCAGATGGCGGACGGAGGCATCCAGTAGGTGCAGGTCATTCTGGATGCACAGGGTCTTGAAGCGGGTGCCGGCGGTAGAGTAGAGCTTGGTTCCCTCGCCGCCGAAGCGGAGGTTGATCTCGTCCACATAGTGCAGCAGGTCCAGCGCCTGCTTCTTGCCGATGTATTCGTAAAGGGTGCCGCCGAAATCGTTGGTAATATTGTACTTGCCATCGGAGAAAGCGCCTGCGCCGCCGAAGCCGCTCATAATGGAGCAGCTCTTGCAGCCGATGCAACTCTTGACCTTGTCTCCGTCAATGGGGCAGCGGCGCTTGTCCAGGGTATGGCCTGCCTCGAAAATGGCGACCTTGATCTCAGGCTTGCGCTGCAGCAGCTCGTAGGTCGCAAAAATACCGCCGGGGCCTGCGCCAACAATAATTACGTCAAATTTCATAGCAATCGGTTCCTTTATCTCAGAATTTTTCTGGCTGAGAAGGTCGTTGATGCTGACATGCAGCACCTGGGCGATCCGCAGCAGCAGCTCCACATCCGGTACGGAAAGACCCTTCTCCCATTTGGACACCGTCTGCCGCACCACGCTGAGTCTGGCGGCAAACTCCTCCTGAGAAAGGCCACAGGCCTTGCGGTATTTGCGCACATTTTCGCTGAACATTGCCCTTTCCTCCTTCAGCCCGGGAGATTATACAGCAAAAGCGCTCCCAAGGCAAGCAACTGAAATTAACATTATTGATATATTGTAGCTTGTCCATTGGAAAATTGCAAACCATAATTTCCCGAAAAACGACGCTGCCCGTTTTTCAGGCAGCGCCGCTGTGCTTCAGGTCTTTTCCTTCGGGGCTGTGGAGAGACCGGCGGCCTCTGCCACGGGCAGGGCAAAGACAATGCCCTGGGCCTTCTGCTGCATACCCATGCGCTTATAAAGGGCATGGAGCACCTGATCCCGAATTTCCTTTTCCACCACCAGCATGAGAATTTCCTTCTCTGCGTGGATGGTGATGCCGAAAAAGGCGGCTTCCTTTTCTCTTGCAACGCCTCGTCCGCTGATAATGGTACCGCCACGGGCGCCCTGCTCCCGGGCTACCTCCATGGCATCCTCCGCATAGCCTGCGTTGACGATGGCAAAAATTACTTCATGTTCATTGGTCGTCATGTTCAATCCTCCCGGCCCAGCTTGTTGTTGCTCAGGAACTGATACATACTCACGCCGATAACGCCGGACAGCGGCACGGCAATGGCAATTCCCTTACCCTTGCGAATGGTATCAAATTTGTCCTCCAGACATTTCATAATGGGAGTCACCATATCCTCCCGTACCACGCTGAGGATCACCGCCTTATGCTCGCTGAGACCCAGCATCTCCAGCATCTCGGAGTGGGCAGTACCCTTACCGCCGGTGACCATCTGGAAATTCACCTCGAACTGGCTGAAGGTATCCAGGTAAAACTCTGCTTTGGAGCGATCCACAACGGTGATGATCATTTTCAGCTTTTTAATGGCTGCTTCGTTAATCGTATTCGCCATGATCTGCCTCCTTACATAAAGTTGATGATCTGCTCATCATCCGCCTGCAGGATCCGCTGCATGGCACGGTGCTCCTTGATCTTGTTGGAGACAATGGCCTTGAAGCCCAGTAGCTGGATGGTGATCAGGGGGGTCATAGCCACCAGCGCCACCACGCCGAAGCCGTCCCGCAGCACGGCGCTCTCCCCCTGGAGGCTGACGCACACACCGATGGCAAAGGGCAGGATAAAGCCGGAGGTCATGGGACCGCTGGCCACACCGCCGGAGTCGAAGGCGATGGCGGTATACACCGGCGGCACAAAGAGGGACAGCGCCAGGGAGATAAAATAGCCGGGGATGATGTAATAGACCAGAGAGAAGTCGAAAATAATGCGGATCATGCTCAGGGCAATGGCCACGCCCACACCGGCGCAGAGGCCGATCATCATGGACTTTTTCTTTACATAGCCGCCGGTGACATCCTCTACCTGGCTATTGAGCACATGGATGGCAGGCTCCGCCAGCACCACCAGAATGCCGACCAACAGACCGAAGCCGGTCAAAAGTGCCGGGTGGAGGTCTGCCAGCTGATTGCCAAGCTTGTAGCCGATGGGCATATAGCCCACGTTAACACCGGTGAGGAAGATCACAAGGCCGATATTGGTGAAGACAACGCCCACACCGATGCGAAGCAGCTGCTTTTTCTTCAGCTTCAGGAAAATCAGCTGGCACAGGAGGAAGAAGCCAACAATAAGCCCCAGAGCAAGGGCCACTTCCCTGGCCACGTGACCGGCATCCACCAGATAAGCCTTGAGGATACTGCCCTCCACAGCGCCGTAGGAGACGGTATAATCCATATCGTTGCGGGCGAAAATACCCAGCACCAGCACCGCTAAGATGGGGCCGATGGAGCAGAGCGCCACCAGACCGAAGCTGTTCTCCTGGCTGCGGCGGTCGCCTAAGATCTTGGAAATACCCACGCCCAGCGCCATAATGAAGGGTACGGTAATGGGGCCGGTAGTCACGCCGCCGGAGTCAAAGGCCATGGGCAGCAGATCCAGATTCTCATTGACCGCCATGATCAGCGCCAGGGCAAAGAGCAGCATATAAAAGAGCATCAGCAAATTGGACAGGCGGCGCTTGAAGATGATGCGCAAAATGGCAAAGACCAAAAAGGCACCCACGCCGAAACCCACCACATAGATCAGCAGCTTGCCGTTCATGACAGAGCTGACCTGATTGGCAAGCACCTGCAGATCCGGCTCGGCAATGGTGATGAGCATACCCAGTACAAAGGAAATAATTAACAGCCAGCTGATGGACTTCTGCTTGGACAGGCCGGAGCCCACATGGACACCCATGGGAGTCATGGCAATATCGGCGCCCAGATTAAACAGGCCGATGCCCAGCACCAGCAGCACGGCGCTCACCGTAAAACCGATCATCTCTTTTCCGCTAAAAGAAGTTCCGGGAAGCAGGGCCGCCAAATACACCAGCACGGTGATGGGCAGCGCAGAAATCAGCGCCTCACGGATCTTCTCCCACAATTCTCTCAATTTGCGTCACCTACCCCTGATTCGCCATAAAATAATACCGATTTGTTTCCATACGGAGGTATTGTATCATATTTTTCAGAAAGAAACAAGGAAGAAAGGCAGGCATTTACCGGATCTTAGCAAGTCTCTATAAATTTTTTGAAAAAAAGTGTTGACAAACGGAAAAACCGTGCTATAATAAGCTTGCTGTTTGAGTCGCCGGTATAGCTCAGTTGGTAGAGCAGCTGATTTGTAATCAGCAGGTCGGGGGTTCGAGTCCGTCTACCGGCTCCAACCTTTTCAAACGCAAACTGAATATGGGGGAATTCCCGAGTGGCCAAAGGGGGCAGACTGTAAATCTGTTGTCGACGACTTCGGTGGTTCGAATCCACCTTCCCCCACCAAAAATCGCCGATCTTCGACAGAGGATTGGCGATTTTTACTTATTCACTATTACCTATTCACTCTTCACTAAATCCAGCCGGCAATTTTTGGAAAGTAATAAGTAATAGTGAAGAGTGAATAAGTATATTGCAATTCCCACCTTTTACTTCTATAATGGGATTATCCCTTTTGTGAGGTGGTTATTATGGCAGATAGTCCTTTGCTGACAAAGTCCAAGGCTTTTGCATTGGAGATCATTCGAGTTTGCAATGAGATAAAGTGCAGTCAAAAAGAAAGCATTCTGACGAATCAACTTGTCCGTTCCGGAACAAGTATTGGCGCAAACATCCGGGAAGCTTTTTATGCCCATAGTAAGGCGGACTTTATTGCTAAACTGCAAATCGCTCTAAAGGA
>JAZNVK010000217.1:0-4343 GCA_045592805.1 Faecousia sp. | reverse complement strand
CGATTTCGCGCAGCGGGGGAGGGGGTCTTGGGGGAGGGCGAATTTGGGCTGTCGGGGGTAGCACCGAAACGCAGAAGTGTTACCACAGCACAATCTGAGCGCCTCCCCCAAGTCGCCTTTTTTGGCGGACTTTGGTTCCTTTCTTTGCGACGCAAGAAAGGGGCGCCCCCCCCAGCGGAGCAAAGTTGCAAGTTTGTACCGTAATATCGATGAATGGTACTGTTTGAAGGCTGCTCCACGGGCGCACACATGGGTGCGCCCCTACGAGGTTCGACGAGGGTTCTTCTGAAAACCACAGTGCCACGGGCGATTGATAATCGCCCCTACGCATTCTGACGGTGGTGCGGTGGGTCTCGGCGCGCCCAGTGGACGCGCCCTACGGGGTCTATCGAAGTGCGGCAAACAGACCGATAAACATCGATTTGACTCTATTTCAAATCTCATGGTTGGAGCCGATACCTCAGTTATTCGTTCTTAGTTATTAGTCCTTAGTCTCACCGATAAACATCTGTTTGACTCTATTTCAAATCCCATCGGCGCAGCCGACACTGCCGTCATTCACTATTCGCCATTCACCGGGTCGGCAGTGCTACGAGGGGATTGAATCGCCCCTGTGGGGTTTGGCAGTGGCGCATTTATCCTTGAACGCAGATGCAAAAAACCCTCCGATTTTTTGATCGGAGGGTTTTCGGTCCTGTATAGTCCTTACTTGTATGCGCCTTATTTGGCGTATTCCGTTGCCTTGGTTTCGCGGATGACGTTGACCTTGATCTGGCCGGGATATTCCAGCTCGGCCTCGATCTTGCGGGCCAGCTCACGAGCCAGGATAATCATGTTGTCCTCGCTGACCTCTTCGGGCTTGACCATGATGCGAACCTCACGGCCTGCCTGAATGGCGAAGGACTTCTCGACACCGGGGTAAGTGCCGGTCAGCTCTTCCAGCTTCTCCAGACGGCGGATGTAGTTCTCCACGTTCTCACGGCGGGCGCCGGGACGGGCAGCGGAGATGGCGTCAGCGGCCTGTACCAGGCAGGCGATGACGGTTCTGGGCTCCACATCGTTGTGGTGCGCCTCAATAGCATGGACAACATCCGCAGGCTCATTGTACTTACGAGCCAGCTCTACGCCCAGCTGTACGTGGCTGCCTTCCATCTCGTGGTCCACGGACTTACCCAGGTCATGGAGCAGACCGGCACGCTTTGCCAATGTCACGTCCACGCCCAGCTCACCGGCCAGGAGACCTGCAATATGGGAGACCTCGATGGAGTGGTTCAGCACGTTCTGGCCGTAGGAAGTACGGTACTTCTGACGACCCAGCAGCTTGATGATCTCGGGATGGAGATTGTTGATACCGGTCTCGAAGGTGGCACGCTCGCCCTCCTGCTTGATGACACGGTCCACTTCTCTGCGGGACTTCTCCACCAGATCCTCGATACGGGTGGGATGGATACGGCCGTCGGCAATGAGCTTCTCCAGTGCCAGACGGGCAACCTCGCGGCGGATGGGATCAAAGGAGGACACGGTAATGGCCTCGGGGGTATCGTCGATGATAAGATCAACGCCGGTGATGGATTCCAGGGTGCGGATATTGCGACCCTCACGGCCGATGATACGACCCTTCATCTCGTCGTTGGGCAGGGCGACCACGGAGACCGTAGCCTCGGCGGCATGGTCAGCGGCACAGCGCTGGATGGCGATGGAGATGATCTCACGGGCGAGACGATCGGCATCGTCCTTCATACGGGTTTCGATTTCCTTGATCTTCATGGCGGCCTCATGGCGGCACTCGTTCTCAAGGCTCTTCAGGAGCTGGTTCTTGGCATCCTCCTGGGTCAGGCCGGAGATCTTTTCCAGAACCTCCAGCTGGCTTCTCTTAATCAGGTTGACTTCTTCCTGGGTGGCGGCAACGGCTGCCTGGCGCTTGTGCAGGTCCTCTTCCTTGCGTTCGAAGGCGTCCATCTTCTTATCCAGAGACTCTTCCTTCTGCTGGAGGCGGCGCTCCTGCTTCTGAAGATCGGAGCGGCGCTCCTTCACTTCTTTTTCGTATTCGGTTCGGGATTTATGGATTTCTTCCTTGGCTTCCAGAAGCATCTCACGCTTCTTGCTCTCGCCGCCCTTAATGGCTTCGTTGATGATGCGTGTGGCCTCGTCCTCGGCGCTCTTGATCTCACGCTCCGCGACCTTCTTGCGGTAGATAAAGCCCAAGAGGAAGAATAACAGTGCAGTAACAGCTACAATAATAGCCCAAAAGTACCATTCCATTTCCTGCGAATACACCTCCTGTTTTTTAGATTTGGGTTCCATAAGAAAAAGCAACGCTCCGTCGTGCCACCCCTAATGCACGAGGGAGACAAACTAATCCACCGTTTATTGTACTGTCCATAACCCCCGTTGTCAAGCAGTTTTTCATCACGGAGGGAATATTTCGGGCAAAACCTCCCCGTCTGCGGTCTGCGTCTGCAGTGAAAACCTACTTTACAAAACAGGGCAGGCTGTGGTAAAATGATAAATTGGAAGGATGTGGAGCATGGTATGGAATTTTTGACACACAGCCCGGAGGAGACCGAGCTTCTGGGCGAAACGCTGGCAAAAAAGCTGATGGGCGGGGAGATCCTGGCCTATCGGGGCGATCTGGGTGCCGGGAAAACCGCCTTTACCCGTGGACTTGCCCGTGGTCTGGGTATCTCCGACCGGGTGACCAGCCCCACCTACACCATCGTCAACGAGTACGAGGGGGGCAGATTGCCTCTGTTCCATTTTGATATGTACCGTCTGGACAGTGCCGACGATCTCTTCGACATCGGCTGGGAGGATTATCTGCTCCGGGGCGGCGTCTGCGCCGTGGAGTGGAGTGAGAACGTCCCCGAGGCCATGGCCGATGCCATCACCGTGGAGATCCGCAAAATTTCGGAAAATGAACGTCAAATTCTCATTGAGGGAGGGGACAGCCTTGCTGATCTTAGCCTTTGAAAGCTCTGCCAAAGCGGCCTCCGTGGCGCTGCTGCGGGAGGACATGCTTCTGGGCGAATACTACCAGAACTGCGGCCAGACCCACAGCCGCACCCTGCTGAAAATGGCAGAGGATCTTATGGAAAACTGCGGCGTTTCCCCCTCGGATATTACCGCCGTGGCCTGTTCCGCCGGTCCCGGCAGCTTTACCGGTGTGCGCATCGGCATGGCCGCCGCCAAGGGCTTCAGCTGGGCGAAGGAGCTGCCCTGTGTGGGCGTTTCCACCCTGGAGGCCATGGCCTATCAGGCAGGCTGTTTCGAGGGTCTGGTGGTCTGCGCCATGGATGCCCGTCGGGATCAGATCTACCATGCGGTTTTCTCCTGCGAGGGCGGTAAGCTGTCCCGAATTCGGGAGGATTGTGCCGTTTCCCTGGAGGAAGCGGCAGAAATGCTGAAAAATGAAAAAAAAGATAAAATAATGGTTGGCGACGGCGCAGTTTTGTGCTATAATGTCCTGCAGAAATTCGTGCCCTCCTGTATTCTGGCTCCGGAACAGCTGCGACACCAGCGCGCCTCCGGCGTGGCACTGGCAGCCCGGCAGCGCTTGCTGCAGGGTGACGTCAGCGATGCCGCCGGTCTTGCGCCCAACTACCTGCGCCTGTCCCAGGCAGAACGGGAGAGAAACGAACGACTCACAAAGAGCAAAGGAGAATAAATTATGGGTAAAGTAATCGTACTGGATCATCCGCTGCTGCACCACAAGCTGTCCATCCTCCGTGACAAGAACACCGGTGTCAAGGAATTCCGTGAGACCGTAGGCGAGATCGCCGGCCTGATGTGCTATGAAGCCACCCGCAACCTGCCTACCGAAGAGGTCGAGATCGAGACCCCCATCACCACCGATAAGTTCCGTGTTCTCTCCGGCAAGAAGCTGGCCATTGTCCCCATCCTCCGTGCAGGTCTGGGCATGGTAGACGGCATGATCTCCCTGATCCCCTCTGCCAAGGTGGGACACATCGGTCTGTACCGCAATGAGGAGACCCACGAGCCCGTAGAGTACTTCTGCAAGATGCCCCCCGATATCACCGAGCGCCAGATTTTCGTGGTTGACCCCATGCTGGCCACCGGCGGCAGCGCCATCGCTGCCATCGACATCATGAAGAAGAAGTACGGCTGCAAGGCCATCACCCTGATGAACATCCTTGCCGCTCCCGAAGGCATCGAGGCCGTCAGCAAGGCACACCCCGACATTGACGTGGTGGTAGCCGCTGTGGATAAGTGCCTCAACGAGAACGCCTACATCGTCCCCGGTCTGGGCGACTGCGGCGACCGCATCTTCGGCACCAAGTAAAACAAAATACCCGCCCGATGGAAGGCGCTTGCCTCCCATCGGG